>JANQHU010000319.1 GCA_028282485.1 Bacillota bacterium | reverse complement strand
TACAAAAGTTTCATCTAAAAAGGACTCTAGCTTTTTGACCCCGCCAGCCGTCCCCATCAAATTTTTTTCTAATGAATATGTAAATTCCACGCCAAATTTACTACCATCTCCAAAATAGGATTGCACCTTTTCGGGTAAATACCATAAATTAGCCGCCACTTTATTAATCCCGTTTCTTACTAATAAATTAATAATATGCCCCACCGCCGGTCGATTTACTACCGGGACCATTGGTTTAGGAATATTGCAAGTTAATGGTTCCAATCTTGAGCCAACCCCAGCCGCCATAATCATTGCCTTCATCAGTTTTCCCCCTATAACTTAATATTTTTTATATTTAACTGACTTATAATAAAAATCAGTTAATGTCTTTTTTACTTAGTATTTAAAAACAATATCATAAATATTTATATAACTAAACCTAAATAAATAATCCCTTTTATAAAAATTTTTTGATCCAAATTTGTAAAATAATCTCTCTATAACCTTCATATGTTTTATACAATCGGACTAAATCCAAAAAACTTTAGAAAAAGTTTTATTATTTTTATTTAAATATTTGAAGACTCAAGCCACTTTAGGAGACAATCTTTCCCCTGAAAACCAATTCCGATCTCCACGATCTCAGTCACCCCGGCTTTTTCAAGCTCGAGGCGGTATTGACGGTCCGCTATCTGCTGCAAAGCCTCCGCGGCGGCAGTTTCTAGATTCTCCTCTTCTTCCTCATCAATTCTCTTAATTTCTATAATTATCCCCCGCTTACTAAGATCATGAGGAACCAGAAGTAGATCACTCCGACCATAACCACTCTCCCGATTACTATCAACCCGGTAGCGACCCATCAAATTTACAACTAACCCAAGGATAAAAGCGTGATAAAATTCTTCCCCTTTATTTCGGTCCACATCATAATAACTAAAATACCCCTCTGCCATCCGACGAAATAATTTGCTGAAAATTTTCAAGCTTCCTTCCGTCAACTCTCGCAACAGTTCTATCACCATTTCGTTACCTACACTCTCAGTGAGCCAATGGCGGATAATATTTAAATATAGACTCCAGACTTCACTATTAGGAATTTGCAATAAATATTTATCTACAACTAATTCACCCATCACCCCTCGCCTCAAAACCTCTCTCTTGCTTCCAACCACTTTCAAATAACCACTTTGGAGAAAAAGAGCCCAGAGGTTATCGGCTCCGGTTTTTAAGATATTATAATTTATATTCTCGTTGATTTCTGTCACAATGGTTTCCCCCCGAATTAAAGCGGCATAATTCTCTTTCAAACTCGTTAGATTGGCTCGTAATAGATTTTTAATTAAATCATCGGAACTGGTATTCACCCAATAGGGCCTTAGCTGCCCTGAGCGGACGTAGTTGATCAAGCTCCAGGGGTTATAAACCTGAGCGGCTCCGAATTGATAACCATTGTACCAGCTGCGCACTTCAGCAATTTTTTCGGACATTTGATAATAGGCTAACATAGTCATTACTTTGGCTTCGGTAAAACCAAAACTTTCTCCATACAAACCATTAATTACCGTGGAAATATCTGGGTTATTTAAGCCGCTAAAGATATTCTCTTTACTTACTCGAGTGATCCCCGTTAAAACAGCAAACTTTAAACTAAGGTTCCCCTTGAGCCCTTCGGTTAAAAAGTTCCGCATAAATTCGATGATTGGCTCAAAAAAACTATTGACGTAGCCGCTGATAATAGGCGTATCGTATTCGTCTATTAGGACAATTACCTTTTTACCGTAGTATTTTTCCAGATAACTAGTTAAATTCTTCAAAGAATACTGTACTTCATCAACCATAGCTTCCCCATTAAGGATCCGGTCAAAGTATCTTTTTTCCGGCTCCGATAAAATCTCTTTAATTTCTAAATTAGCTATATATATCTCCTGCATGGTTGTGGCTAATTTACGCTCAGTAATCTGCCAATTTGAATCTTTGATTCCTTTCAAGGTGAAAAAAACTACCGGATACTGCCCGGCTTCTTTAGTCATTTCATCCTCTTTTCCCATTTCCAGATTAGCAAACAGCCTTAGCCCCTCTTTTTCGTGATGGTCGTAAAAATATTTAATCATACTAAGGTTTAAGGTCTTGCCAAATCGGCGGGGCCGGGTGATGAGCGTCACCTTAGCCCCATTATGGTTTAACTCTTTAATTAAACTTGAGTTATCAACAAAATAATAATTATCTTCAATTATTTCTTTAAAATCATCAATTCCAATGGGTAACCGTTTTCGATTCATATTCTTTTACCACGCTTTCAATTAATAATCAAAAAGCATCTAGTTCTATTATAAGCCAATTATTTCTTAAAAATAAAGTCTGAAACTTATTTTAGTTAAAGATTGTATTACCTTTAAAAAATTTATTTTATAGCCATTGACATCAAATTATTCTCGCGTTATAATATTAATTGCTTCAAAAATAAGCCCAGGTGGCGGAATAGGCAGACGCGTACGTTTGAGGGGCGTATGGGCAACCGTACCGGTTCAAGTCCGGTCCTGGGCACCATTAATTTTTATATGTGATTCGAGCCAAAACAATAGTGTTTCGGCTTTTTTATTATGAATATTAATAAGTTATTCTCTAGAGAAGTTTAGAATAATTTACTCAAAAATGATAAAGTTTTTCGGGCATTTAGTAAGGACTCGTCCTCCGGTCTCTTCCACTACATAAGTATCTTCAATCCCCACTACACCCACTCCCGGAAGAGCTACTTTGGGCTCTAAGGCCAAAACCATTCCTGCCGCTAACTGATTTTCCATTTTCGGAGCAATAAAAGGTGGTTCGTCAAGTTCTAACCCAACGCCATGGCCAATAAATTTAACTTTATCGGAGCCGATCCCCATGAATTCCGTTTCATAACCAGCGGCACAAACAAGCTTCAAAGCTGTTTCGTACAAACTACTCCAACTCTCACCTGGCTTCAAGGAGGCTGCTAAAATTTGTTGGATTCGGACCATAGCCTGATAAGCATCCATAATTTCTTCTCCTGGGTGCCCCCAAGAAAACATACGCGTTTGATCAACATGATATCCCTCTAAATTAAAGACATAGTCTAAGATAACCGGCCGCCCGGCTTCAATAACTTCATTAGCAGCGCCAAAGGGAACAGCTTTGGCTAACCCTTTTCCGGAACAGATCCCGTCAAATTTAGTTCCGGCTAAAGCATTTTCGCCACTGGCACAAACGCCAAAACCAGCCTCGATCCCTTCTTTGCGACAACGAATTAATAGCCCGTGACCATTAAGGCGAAAGTATTTTTCAATGGTAGCACTAAGCTCGAGTTCGGTCATACCCGGATTAAAACTATTATAAATAATTTTAGGAATCTCTGCTAAAATTTCTCCGGCCTTTTGAGCAAGACCAATTTCGGTTTGAGATTTCACCATTCGTAACAAACGAAGGTCTAAAGAAATATCCAAAACTTCAGCTTGAGGAAATAACCCGGTTAGCCGCTTTACCGAAGCATAGGAAATGGCGTCCAACGTAAAACCCAAGCGATTCACTGCTTCCAATTGATATTCTGCAATTATATTTTGTAAACTTTTGGTATTACTAAAAAATTCCACCTGACACATTGCTGCTTCTTCTTTGATCCGCAAAATAGCTTTCCGGGCTATTAAAATTGGCATTCCTGCTACCGGAATTAAAGCATATAAGGGCTGCACTGTCCCAGTATAATAATATAAATCGGAATTTTGATTTAAAATGATCAAATCAATTGCTTTTTCCTGCATAAAAAGCTGTAAAGCTTTAATTCTGCCTTTAATTTCAGTCTCGGTAATAGTTAAAGAATTGTGTCCCAAGATTCGCTCCTCCCTAATCAAAAACTAATCAAAAATTTTTATTTTCGAACAGTTTTTAAATAAACAATTATTTTACTTTCTTAATTCGTTCTGCCAGTTGTAACATTTCCCGAGCATGCTCTTTAGTAGTTTCGGTCACCTGGACTCCTCCTAACATTCTCGCCAACTCTTTAATGCGCTCTGGTAAAGATAACGAACTCATTTTCACTATAGTTCTGCTATTTCCTACTTTTTTTTCAATCAAAAAATGCCTTTGGGCCAAGCTGGCAATTTGGGGTAAATGGGTAATACAAATGATCTGACGTTTGGTGGCGATTAACCAAATTTTTTCGGCAACTGCTTGCGCCGTTCTGCCACTAATCCCCACATCGATCTCATCAAAAACTAAGGTGGGAATACTATCAACTTCTGCTAAAATAGCTTTTAAAGCAAGCATCATCCGGGACATTTCTCCCCCAGAAGCAATTTTAGCAAGAGGTTTTAAACCTTCTCCTGGATTAGGCGCCACCAAAAATTCCACTCGATCCATTCCGTAATGATTAAACCGTTCTTGGGTGAGGGCAATCCTAAAAGTGGTTTTACTCATATTCAGATGGCGCAACTGCTCAATAATCGCCTGCTCTAGTTTTGCAGCCCCTTCCTGGCGGCTTTGGGAAAGCTTTCCTCCAACCTCTGTTAGTTCAACTTCTAATTTAGCAATAGTTTTCTCCATAAATTCGAAGCTGGCTACTTCAGAATTAAGGCTTTCTAATTTTTGAGCAGCTTCTTCCTGATGCCGCAATATCTCAGTAATATTATTACCATACTTCCGTTTTAATTGATTAATTTCGTCTAATCTTTCGTTAATTTCATCCAACCGCTCTGGATTAAAAAGCACCTCTTCCTGATAATTACGAAGTTCCCGAGCAACGTCTTCTGCTTTACAAAAAATTTCTTCTAAACCTTCATGATAGTCATTTAACCTGTCATCAAACCCCACAATCTCATTTAGCGCTTGCTTGGCCTCCCCTAAAAGCTCTACCGCCGCTCTTCCCTCCGGATTATTCAACAGCGCTTGATAAGCTACTCCGGAAGCTTGATATAACTTTTCGGCTGCATTTAAAAGTTCCCGCTCCCGCAGCAATTCTTCATCTTCTCCTTGGGTTAATCCGGCAGCTTCAATCTCCGTCACTTGAAACTGTAAAAAATCAATCTGGCGCATACGTTCTTGACGGTTTTTTTCGAACTGAGTCTGCTCCTGGAGTTTTTCTTGAAAGGTAGTATAAATACTAGCAAATTTTCTTTTTAGCTTTTTCGTCTCCTCGCCACAATAAGCATCTAACATTTCTAATTGCCTTTCGGTAATTAATAGCGATTGATGTTCGTGTTGACCATGAATATCTACTAAAAAATTACCGAGTTTAATTAAAGTAGTTACAGTTACTGATTGGCCGTTAATTCGACAACGGTTCTTGCCATTTTCATTAATTTCGCGCCTTATAATTAAGGAATCATTGGGATCAAAAGCTATTTCCAAGCTTTGAAAAAGCGCAAGAAAAGAACCGGATTCTTCTAAAGCAAAGGTCGCTTCTACCAGAAGGTTCTCTGCCCCCGTACGTAACATTTCCGAATTAAAACGCCCCCCTAAGACCAACTCTAAAGCATCAATAATAATAGATTTACCAGCCCCAGTTTCCCCGGTTAACACATTAAAGGTAGCCTCAAATTCTAAATGTAACTCTTCAATTAAAGCAAAGTTTTTAATAGTTATCTCTTGTAACAACGATCTTCCCCCTTAATTCTCCCAACCTTCGGATAACTATTTCGGTCTGTTGTTTATCACGAATAACCATCATTATTGTATTATCACCAGCTACCGTCCCTACTACTTCGGGCCACCTAAGATCATCTATAACCGCGGCCACTCCTTGAGCAGTACCATTTAAAGTTTTGATTACCACAATATTTTCGGCCGCCTCAATCCACAAGACAGCATCTTCCAAGATTCGTTTTGCTCGCCCGGCAGTATCTCCCCCCAGCTTTTCTTGGGGTAACGAATAACGATAATTTCCATCATTAGCGGTTATTTTAATCAACCCCAACTCCTTTATATCCCGGGATAAAGTCGCTTGAGTGACGATAATTCCTTGATTTTTCAAAAGTTCTCCTAATTCTTCTTGGGTAGTTACTAATTC
>JANQHU010000303.1 GCA_028282485.1 Bacillota bacterium | reverse complement strand
TCAAAGAACCTGCCTTGGTTGTAAAGTTGTTTCTTCCAAAAAAGAATTGATTCGAATAGTCAAAAGTGTTAATGATGAGGTGAGGATTGACCTGACTGGAAAACAATCAGGCCGGGGAACTTATATTTGCAGAAATATGAAATGTTTAGAATTAGCGATGAAGGGTTCTATATTAGATAGAGCTTTGAATATTTCTGTATCATCTACCTTAAAAGAAGAATTAAAGAATGATCTTGAGCAGTTGATAGATGGATAAATTATATACGTATTTGGGTTTTGCTGCCAAAGCCGGAAAGATTCTGGCGGGTTCTTCCCGTGTTGCAGCGGCCATTAAAAATAATCAAGTTTTTTTAGTGATCTGTGCTACGGATCTTTCACCGAAAACTATTAAAAATTTTCGATTTTTGTGCGAATCACGAAAGATTCCCTTTTATTGTTACGGGAGTTTAGATATTATTGGAAAAACAATTGGTAAACCAAAGCGAGGTGTTTTAGGAGTGGTTTCAAGTAGTTTTTCTGAAATTATAAAAAAATTATTGTAATGAAGTGTTGGGGGTGACTTATCATAAATAAAGTACGTGTTCATGAATTAAGTAAAGAGTTAGGAATTCAGAGTAAAAAGTTAATGAGTTTTTTAAATGAGTTAGGGGCGGGTGTTCGTAACCATATGAGTACCATTGAACCCCGGTTTGTGGAACAAGCACGGCAAGCTTTTGCGCCAACTGCTCAAGAAGCAACGGGAAGTCCAAAAAATATGTCAACAGAAGTGAAAAAGGAAAGACCGGAGCTGACTGACCAAAAAGTAGCTGGTCCAATGGAAAATCCACTCAAAGGGAATATTGCAGCGGAGGCGAAATCCGGTAAAGGGGCCGAGGTTGGTAAGAAGATTCAACCTAGTCCAAAAAAACCGGTAACTAATGCTGCAGTTACAACTACCAAGAAAGCAGAAGATTCTGCGAATATCAAAAATAATAATGTATATCCTAAAAAAGAAGTTGCCAGTGAAAAAGGAGCCATCAAAAATGAAGTTTCACCAAAAGATAAAAAGATTGAACGGCCCAAAACAGCCGTTAATCCACAGGCTGTGTCTGAAGACAACCGCAAACAACCTCATAAAGCAGCCAAAACAACTGGAACTGGTGGCGAAAAAGGGAATAATTATCATAATCAGAAAAAGAGACCGGGCCAGCGTCAACAGCCCTCTGCTCAACCAAAACAGCCTGGTTATGCCGAAGGCAAAAACTTTGGGAATAAGGACCAAAAAAAACCACCACAGAAACAACAACAGCGTCCCAGTGGGGGCAGATTTGGAAATAGACCCGGGGAGAGAAAGCCCTTTCCCAATAAAAATAAAAAACAGCAACAACCTCCCCGAACTCCTAATCGGGTTAGCGGTGAAACCACTGTTAAGTCAATTGAATTGCCTGATTTTATGACTGTTAAAGATTTTGCCCAATTAATTGAATTGGGAGCGGTTGATATTATTAAAAAATTAATGGCGCTAGGGATTATGGCGAATATTAATCAAGAAATTGACCGGGATACCATGATTTTATTAGCAGATGATTATGGGATTACTGCTACGGCAGCCTTAACTGAAGAAGAGAAACTCCAAGTGGAAGAGGTGGAAGATGCTCCCGATACCTTGGTAGAACGGCCCCCGGTAGTGACCATTATGGGGCACGTTGACCACGGAAAAACCTCTTTGTTAGATGCGATTCGGGAGACTAATGTTACTGATCAAGAAGCAGGAGGAATTACCCAACATATTGGGGCCTATCAAATCGAATTAAAGGAACGTAAGATTACCTTTTTAGATACTCCCGGCCATGCCGCCTTTACGGCCATGCGTGCTCGAGGCGCTCAAGTTACCGATGTTGCTATCTTAGTAGTAGCGGCTGACGACGGAGTAATGCCCCAAACTGTGGAAGCGGTTAACCATGCTAAGGATGCTAATGTTCCGATTATTGTAGCAGTGAACAAAATTGATAAACCAGACTCTAATCCGGATCGAGTGAAGCAAGAATTAACAGAACATGGTTTGGTAGCCGAAGAATGGGGTGGGGAAACCATCTTTGTCCCGGTATCCGCCAAAAAACGCACCGGAATCGAATCAGTTTTAGAAATGATTTTGTTAGTAGCCGATATGAAAGAGCTGAAGGCTAATCCGGAGCGGGAGGCCAAGGGAACAATTATTGAAGCCAAGTTAGATAAAGGCCGAGGACCGGTAGCTACAGTTTTGGTCCAAAACGGAACCTTAAAAATTGGGGACTCTATTATTGCCGGATATGCAGCCGGAAAAGTGCGAGTTTTAAATAATGATAATGGGAAGCGAGTTAAAAAGGCCGGGCCGTCTTTTCCGGTGGAAGTAATTGGATTTAATGACGTTCCAGAAGCCGGAGATATTATGCATGTAGTCACTGAAGACCGCTTAGCCAGAGAGTTAGCTGATAAACGCTTACAATTGAAACGGGAAAATGAACTCCGTCGGAATCAGAAGGTCACCCTTGACGATCTCTTTACCAAAATAAAAGAGGGTGAAATTAAAGAGTTCAAAATAATTCTCAAGGCTGATGTACAAGGTTCTATTGAAGCAATTCGGCAATCTCTAGAACGATTATCCAATGAGGAAGTAAGAGTTAAAGTGATTCATGACGGCGTCGGCGGAATTGGCGAAGGGGATGTCATGTTAGCAGCGGCTTCCAATGCGATTATTAATGGCTTTAACGTTAGGCCGGATCCCATTGGGAAAAGAATAGCCGATAAAGAAAATGTAGATATCCGTCTCTACCGAGTTATTTACAACATAATTGAAGATGTTCAAAAAGCAATGGAGGGGATGTTGGCTCCCGAATTTAAAGAGGTAGTTGTCGGTAAAGCGGAAATTAGGCAAGTCTTTAAAGTCCCGAAAGTAGGTAATGTAGCTGGTTGTTATGTCATTGAAGGCAAGATTATGCGGAGTAATGAGGTGCGCCTTATTCGGGATAATATTGTAGTTTTTGAAGGGAAGATTGATTCTTTAAAACGTTTTAAAGATGATGCCAAAGAGGTTTTGGAAGGCTTTGAATGCGGAATTGGGATCGAAAAATTTAATGATATTAAAGAAGGGGATATTATTGAGGCCTTCACGATGGAAGAAGCTAAAAGAACAGCCCCAACTAAATAAAGAATAAGATCTTTTCGTGTTTGTAGTGAGGAGGAAACAAGGTGCCGGATCATCGTAGTGAAAGATTACAGGAATTAATTAAAGAGGAATTTAGCGATATTGTCAGACGGGAATTAAAAGATCCGCGGATCGGTTTTATTAGTGTTACCGATGTTGAGTTATCATCGGATTATAGTCATGCGAAAGTTTTTATTAGTGTCTTTGGTGACCCGGAAATTCAAAAAAAAGCCATGGCTGGCTTGGAGAGTGCCAAAGGTTTTATTAGAACTGAGCTGGGCAAAAGGATTCACCTGCGTCATACTCCAGATCTTCAGATAATTGCTGATAATTCTATTGAACGAGGGGCTAAAATAATGAAATTATTGGAGGAAGTAAAAAAAACGGAAAGGTGAGTATGACCAGTGGCCAGCACATTCGAAGCATTTTTTAACTTAATTAATAATAAAAATCATTTTTTAATTTGTTGTCATGTTCATCCAGATGGGGATTCTATTGGTTCCATGTTGGCTTTAGGACTTGCTCTGCGCCAAATGGGTAAAAAAGTAGATCTGGTTTGTTCCGATGAAATACCGGAAGTTTTTAACTTTTTAAACGGGAGCGAGTCTATCCAAAATCAATTAGATAGTCCCGAATTTCCGGAAGTTTTAATCTGTGTGGATTGTGCCGAAGAAGAAAGAATTGCCTTGCCGGTAGAGGTTTGGAAAAAGCCCGGAGTCTACCGCGTCAATATTGATCATCATGTTACTAATGGCTATTTTGGGGATCTCAATATTGTTTTTCCGGAAGCAAGTGCTACCGGAGAAGTTATCTATAATTTCTTTTCACAAATGCAAATTCCCATGAATCAAGGAATTGCTACCGCCATTTATACTACTATCGCTACAGACACCGGATTTTTTCGTTACGCCAATACTTCGGCTTATGTCTTAAAGATTGCTTCGGCCTTAGTGGAAGAGTTTCTAGTGAAACCCGCTAAAATTGCCGAGCATGTGCATGACCAAAAGAGTTATAATTCCATGCGAATGCTAGGAATGGTACTAAACACCTTAAATATTGTCCATCACGGGAAGATTGCTTGGATGAGTCTCGATCAGGCAATGTTAAGAGAATGTCCCGTGGAACCGGAGGAAACCGAAAGCTTTGTTAACTATGCCCGATCGATTCAAGGGGTAGAAATTGGATTGTTATTTAAAGAACTAAAACCAGGGGAGATTAAGTTGAGCTGGCGTTCCACCGCAGCGGTGGATGTCAGTGAATTAGCCGCTCATTTTGGCGGTGGGGGACATGCCCGCGCTGCTGGTTGTAATTTGGTAGGGCCTATGTCGGAAGTAATTGAGCGTGTCTTAAATTATTTGATTGATGATTATTATGGTGAAAAAAAAAGCAAATGATTAATGGTTTTTTAGTTATTAATAAAGAATATGGAGTAACTTCGCATCGGGTAGTTGCTGATATTCGGCGGATCTTGGGTCAAAAAGAAGTAGGCCATAGTGGCACCCTTGATCCGGCGGCCACCGGGGTTTTAGTGCTTGGAATCGGAAAAGCAACTAAAGCCTTTTCTTTACTAGATGAAGACTTAAAAAAATACCGGGCCCAAATTTCTTTTGGAGAAGTTACCGATACTCAAGATGCCACTGGTAAAATAATCAGGGCTGTCCCGGAGATGAGTTTTTTGAGCCAGGCTCAGGTAGCGGGTGCTAT
>JANQHU010000301.1 GCA_028282485.1 Bacillota bacterium | reverse complement strand
TTCAGTTTTGCTTTTTCTAGTCAATTTAATTGTAATTTTTTGTTAGCTTTTTGTGGGATAATCATATCATAAAATAATAATTTATTTGGTATATCTACTCCTAGTTTTTGGATTTTTCCAAACTAAATAAAGATAATCTCTCCCGTTTTGCCTAGACATTTTTACTCCTCTTCTCTTACCCGCCATCGCAGCAGCACCTGCTTTCCGGCAAAGGCTACCCCAATCTCTAAAATTTTGGCTACCCCTCGTTCTTCTAATTCGGCGGCGTATTCCTTAGTTCGGATCTGCTCCAAAGCCACCGCGGCACATTTTTCTAAGTCTTCACCTTCATCTGGCTCTACCTTTTTAAACTCAAAGATGTAACCCGTCTTCCCTTCAGGCCTCCGCGGAATAATCATCACGTCATACCTGCCATAACCACTCTCCCGGTTGGACTTAAGCTCATAGTGGTCATTTAAAGAGATCAAAAGTCCCAAGACAAAGGCGTGATAGACTTTTTCACTTTCTTCTCCGGTAGGATCAAAATAGCTAAAAGTCTTTCCGACAAAATCTTTCAAGATCTTTTCAAAAGTCTTTAAATCATTACTGATTAAACTTTTCTTGAGAAGTTCGTATCTATCGTTATAGATGCTTTGGCTGAACCATTTAATGATGATCTCTTCAAAAAGGTATAAAACTTCTTCATTTGGAATCTGCAACTGATAAAAAATTCTTCGTTTTTCTAAGCGCTTTCCTACTGTTTTTAAATAACCGCTAAAGAGTAACAACGCCCAAATAGTATTGGTATCATTTTCAATATTATGATACACAATATTCTCCTCAATCGGTTTTTCGACACTTTTCCCTTGGAGCAGCAGTTCTAACTCTTGTTTTAATTCCGCTCCACCTTTGGTGATTAACTCATAGATCAGGTCGTTACTCGAGGTATTCACCCAGTAAGGCTTTAACGGTTCCTCTTTATTATATAAGACATTAATGATCGACCAGGGATTATAGATGATGGTACTTCCAAAAAGATAGCCATTATACCACCGCTTAATCTCTTCTTGGCGCTCTTTTAATTGGTAATCTTCTAAAATACTAGCTGTTTCCCCTTCGGTAAAGCCAAAATAATGACTGTACTTTTCGTTTAAAATCGTCGCGATTGCCGGATTATTTAATCCCGAAAAAATACTTTCTTTCGCAACTCGCAAAATTCCGGTAAAAATTCCTTTTTCCAAAAAAACATTGTCTTTCAGACCGCCACATAGTAAATTCCGCATAAAGGGCATCAATTGCTCAAAATAGCCGTAATGATAAGCGGTTTGAAGCGGAGTATCGTATTCATCGATAATAATAAAGGCTTTAGTTTGGTGATACCGGGCTAAGTACTCGGAAAGATTTTTTAAACTGTTTTCGTAATCCTCTTTTTCTGCAGTTAAATCCATTATCTTGACAAAAAAATTTTTTTCATAATTATTTAAACAACCGCTTTCTAGTAAAAAAAGATTCTGCTGAAAGAGCTCACTAATTAACTTTTTAATTTTGCGCAAGGTTTCTTCCGCCTCCAGCACCTTCACATCTTTAAAAGTCAAAAAAATAACCGGGTATCGCCCGCAGTGCTCATGGCAGTCCGTTTCCTCCCAGATCTTTAAATCCTGAAATAATTCACAATTATTTCTCCCATCCGGTTGCCGTTCAAAAAAATACTTTAACATACTCATATTTAAGGTCTTTCCAAACCGCCGCGGGCGAGGCAGCAGGATAATCTTGCTGGCATCTTCAATTATTTCTTTTATAAGTAAACTTTTATCAACTAAATAATAATTACTTTTAATTATTTCTTGAAAATCGCTTACCCCCATTGGTAGCTTTTTGGGCTGGGCCATTTTTATTTTCTCCTTAATATAAATTCTTTCTAAAAATCATATATCTTTATTATAACTAATTTAAACAAGGAGATCTATAATAAATTCCAAGCCCGCTTTTTGATAAAACAAATAATTTTTTAATCGACATAAATATGCTCCAATTACTCATAAAAATTAACATCCAAAATACCGATAATGCTATTAGGATATCTATTAGTCAAAATCTTTAATCATGGATTACAATTACTAAAAGGAGGCTTCATTATTATGTATCAAAAATGGGGCAAAAATTGGCGAACCAAAACGGAGCTTTTTGGGATACCCTTAGTGAATATTGCTTACGGTCTGGATG
Organism: Bacillota bacterium; assembly: GCA_028282485.1. Taxonomy (GTDB): domain Bacteria; phylum Bacillota; class UBA4882; order UBA8346; family UBA8346; genus JANQHU01. Next base: position 177 of record JANQHU010000301.1, on the reverse strand, counting down.
AAGAAGGAAAACTTAGAGTAGCTAAAGGGATTATCGCTATTGGCCAATTCGGCATCGGAGTCATCACCATCGCCCAATTTGGTATCGGAATACTTACTTTTTCACAAATCGGACTAGGATTAATCTTTGGCCTCGGCCAAATTATTGTTGCCCCAACGGTGTTGGCGCAAATAGCCT
>JANQHU010000169.1 GCA_028282485.1 Bacillota bacterium | reverse complement strand
TCAAAACCTCCACCTCATTTTTATCAATCAAAAAATCTTTTTAAAGAATCTTCCCCGCTGCTAACTTTAAAAGGCCATCAACCCAGACATTTGTTACCTGACCTTGCAGTTTTTGGCCCAGAAAGGGGGTGTTTTTCGATTTCGATTCCAATTCTTCTTCCTTAACTATCCATTCCCGCTCCGGATCAAAAAGCACCACATCCGCCGGCACTCCCGGCTGTAAAACTCCCCCACTTTTTTGTAGAATCTGGGCCGGATTAATTGCTAATAATTCAACCATTCGCTCCGGGGAAATTAGATTGGGTAAAACCAACTCACTCCAGGCTAAGGAGAGCGCCGTTTCGAAGCCAATTATGCCATTGGGGGCCAAAGCAAACTCCCGGTGTTTCTCTTCCATAGTGTGGGGAGCGTGATCCGTAGCGATCGCATCCAAAGTACCGTCAGCCAAACCTTGCCGCACTGCTTCCCGGTCAGCTGCCCCCCGGAGGGGCGGGCTAACCTTTTTGAAGGTATTATAATCACTCAGGGCCTCATCCGTTAAAGTAAAGTGATGGGGAGTAGCCTCCGCAGTCACTAAAACCCCCTGCTGCTTGGCAGCCCGAATCAACTCCACTGCCCCTTTGGTACTAACATGGCAACAATGAATCCGCCCTCCCGTTTCTTTAGCAATTAAGAGATCTCTGGCAATCACCACTTCTTCGGCTAAGGCCGGAATCCCGGGTAAACCTAAGACCGTTGACCAATAGCCTTCGTGCATTACTCCGTCTCCGGCTAATTCCGGGCATTCCTGGTGCAATAATAAGGGAACCGCAAATAATTTAGCATAATGAAAAGCCGCGCGTAAAACTGCCGGATTGAGAAGGGTCTGGCCGTCATCGGAAAAAGCTACGGCTCCCATCTCCACCATCTGGCCCATTTCGGCTAACTCTTTCCCTTTTAAGCCTTTCGTAATGGCTCCCACCGGGTAAACCTTAGCCCCGGACGCCTTTTGACCTTGCTGCCGAATATAACTAATTATAGCAGGTTGATCGGCAACCGGGTTCGTATTGGCCATACAGGCTATTGCGGTGAAACCACCTTTCAGCGCCGCTCTACTCCCACTTGCAATAGTCTCCTTATCTTCCCGGCCCGGCTCCCGTAAATGAGCATGTAAATCAATTAAGCCTGGTAAGACTAGTTGGCCCCCAGCCTTAATCTCTTGGGCATTTTCGCTAGGTAAATTGGGTCCCAGGTCCAAAATCTTTCCGTCTTCAATTAAGAGATCCCCCAACCCACTGTAGCTCCCCGCCGGATTGAGGATTTGGCCTCCTTTAATGCAATACCGCATCTTTACTACCTCCTCCGGTTAATAAATAAAGCAGAGCCATACGCACCGCCACCCCATTGGTCACCTGTTCGGTAATGGCGGCCTGGTCATGCACCGAAATCTCCTCGCTAATCTCCACTCCCAAATTAGCCGGCCCCGGGTGCATTACTAATAAATCCGGCGCGGCTTTACGCAGTCTTTCTCTATTCATACCAAATAATTGGGCATACTCTTTTAAGGTGGGAAAGTAAGCCTTCGTCTGCCGTTCTAACTGGATGCGTAACACATTCACCACATCGGCATCCCGCAAGGCCCGATCCAGATCCGTCTCCACTTTGACTCCCAACTCGGATAATCCCGGTGGAATCAAGGTAGGGGGAGCTACGACCGTCACCTGGGCTCGCATCTTGGTCAAGCCCCAAATATTGGATTTAGCCACCCGGCTATGCAAAATATCTCCTACAATTACTACTTTCAAACCAGCGATCCGCCCTTTGCGTTCTCTGATTGAAAAAAGATCCAGCAGCCCTTGAGTAGGATGCTCATGAACCCCATCACCAGCATTAATCACATGAGACTGCACCGATTCCGCCAGCAGTTGCGCCGTTCCCCCTAAAGCATGGCGCATAATAATCATATCGACTCCCATAGCCTCAATGGTACGCACCGTATCCACAAAACTCTCGCCTTTGGCCACACTACTGGCGGAGACTGCCAAATTAACTACATCGGCACTGAGCCATTTCGCCGCAATCTCAAAAGAAGTTCGGGTTCGGGTACTGGGTTCAAAAAAAAGGGTGACTACGGTTTTTCCTCTTAAAGTGGGGACCTTTTTAATATCCCGCTGAAAAATATCCTTACAAACCAAAGACGTATCTAAAATCAAATTGATTTGTTCCGGGGTTAATTCTTTTAAGCCTAACAAATCTTTTTTAAACGTAACCATTTCCACCTATCCTCATTTTATTTTGATAGATTTTCCCTCAGCAGCTTCTTTTTAGGCAGCCTCTCAGCCAAAAAAAAACTCCCTTTTTCCTGCCTTATTCGGCAAGAACGGAGGGAGGAGACTGCTCCTCAATAATTACTTGATCGGCGCCATCAATCTCTTTTAACTTGACGTGAACCACTTCCCGCTTAGCGGTAGGGATATTCTTCCCTACAAAATCAGCCCGGATGGGCAGCTCCCGATGACCTCGGTCAATGAGCACCGCTAGTTGGATTGAATCCGGTCGCCCTAAATCCATTAAAGCATCCAAGGCTGCCCGAACTGTTCGTCCAGTATAGAGGACATCATCCACTAAAACAATCTTTTTCCCGGTAATATTCACCGGAATCTCGGTGCGCCGAATTACCGGCTGCGCCGAAATTAACGATAAATCGTCCCGGTAAAAAGTAATATCTAAGACTCCCACCGGAATGGTAGCATTCTCAAATTCGGCAATTAACTCCGCCAAACGATTGGCCAAGGGGACTCCCCGAGTGCGAATCCCGACCAAGACCAGATCGGTGATCCCCTTATTATGTTCGGTAATCTCATGAGATAGCCGATACAAAGAACGTCTCATCTTATCGGGATCCATCACACAAGCTTTCAGAAAGGCTGACTCTGACAATGCTTTCTCCTCTTCATTGAAGTTAATAATAATGCTTTACTAACCAACTTGTTTTATTCCAAGCTATAAAAAACCTTCTTATACGACTTAACAATAAAGGCATAAGAAGGCTGAATTGACTTGTAAATAACTTAGATATAACCTTCCTAGCCTCGCGGGACTAGCTTTTAAAGGATTTTTATTACGTATTAATATAACAAAAATTCCGCTCTTTGTCAAGAGTTCTCCCCCAAACTTTCACGGCTAACGCATGAAAATTTTATTTCAACAAAAACCTCACTGAAGATTTTTTAAAATAAGCACTATCAAATTATGCAGATTTTTAATTTTGTTA
>JANQHU010000283.1 GCA_028282485.1 Bacillota bacterium | reverse complement strand
CCAAAGAAGCTGCTATGACCGTGGCTTGGGAGATTATCAAGGCCTTTGATGTTGTGAGTGAAAATTGTTTGAAATTAAGACTTTTCTAGAAATGAATGTTAATTATTTAAGTGGATGAAGGCAATTGCTAAAGATACAGTCGTTTTGAAAAATGCGACTGTTTTTTGCAATAAAGTAGTTTAGCGACAGTTGTTTTTTGGGAAGAACTTTTGTGAAATATGAGGGGGCTCAATTGTAAATGCCTTTTTTAAAAGAAGTGGCCGTGACAGTCTTTAGTTCATCGGTTGTTTTAGGAATCTTTGTTTTTATCATTAAGAAAATATTAGCTGATTCCGTTAAGCTGGAATTTAGCAAATGGCATAAACAAATGGAACACCGGTTAGAAAGAGCTTTTAAATATGATGATCAGTATTTGGAAACGGAAATGGGAATTTACCCAGAACTTTTAGAGATTACCAATTTATTAAAAAACCTGGTCCAAGCTGCTTTAAAAGAAGAACTGGCTTATAAGTGGAATGGTGATTTACGGCCACTGACGGCCTTGTTAACGGAAAAAGTTCTGAAGCATCGATTGATTATCCCGGAAGATTTATTTCGAGCGCTGCATTTATTCAAACAGTTATGTCAAGATTTTTTATTAGAGTACGATCTGTTAACCCGAGATGAATATGAATTTGATCGGGAGTTTTACCAAACCCGGTTGCCTTATCTGCAGGAACTCGCTATGAAGATTAACAATACTTTTATCGTAATTGAAAAGCAAATGCGACAGAAAATCAAGCTGGTTCGCGAAGGAGGAGTATAAAGTGTATACAACAGAAGCAATTGTAGCCAATCCCTTAGGAATTCACGCCCGGCCAGCAACCCGGCTGGTAACAATCGCGACAAATTTTCAGGCGGATATTCTGATTGAAACAAAGGATGGAATGAAAGTAGATGCCAAATCGATTTTAGATATTCTGTGCTTAGCTCTGTCGTATGGACATCCCGTTAAGATTAAAGCCGAGGGTCCTGATGAAGTGGCAGCAGCGCAAGCTTTGGCGGAATGTTTAGAAAAAAATGTTGAATAAAGTGAAGAAAGGGATTGATTTGAAAATGAATTGGTTGTTTTTAATATTAGCAGGTTTATGTGAGATTGGTTGGCCCTTGGGTATGAAATTATCCCAGGTAACACAACATAAAGCATTATGGATCAGTGTCTCAGTGGGATCAATTATTTTAAGCGGGATCTTTTTGTGGATAGCGCAAAAATCCATTCCCATGGGAACAGCTTATGCGGTTTGGACAGGAATTGGTGCAGCCGGAACTTTTATTTTAGGAATATTACTTTTTAAAGATCCGGCGGATTTGTTAAGAATAATGTCAGTAGCTTTAATTGTTATCGGAGTAATCGGATTGAAATTAGCTCATTAAGAGTAATATTAAGACAGAATTTTGATATTATGCACAAAATCAGTGTTAATTAAATCGATATTACCTTTGTTTTCCACTTTAAGCCAGTTGTCAATTATTTCTACAACTTTTACTTTTTTATAGGTTTTATCAATTGAACCGGTTGAAATGGTACATATTTTACCAAGACATTCTTTGATTAACTCATTGGGCATTTGATGGTGACCTCGTTTCTTACGTATTTTTTGGGCAACTAAAAAAGCTTTTTTCCGGGAAGGTAAGATTAAAAAAAAGAGAATAAAAAGGGGAAGATAGATGGCGATCCATACAGCTGGTTTCAAAATTAAGGAGCTCCTTTAATTTTTAAATTGCGAAATAGTTAATACTGAATATATAATCTTGTTTGTATTTTATTATAACTAATAGAAAATTACAATGACTAAACTCCAATTTGGTGAAGACTATTTGGTTGAATTTGTTTTTTTATATGGAATAAAAAGTAAATTGTGCTTAAGTTTTGATAAAAACCACCGAATAATATAGTAACGCTATTTTAATTAGGAATTAATTATGGAAAGATTGAAAGGGGTGGTCCGGTGTGTCGAAAAAGTTAAAATTAGTTGGAGTCATCAGCTTGCTGATGGTTTTAGTGGGTTGTAACGGATTAACCAATAATCTGGTAGATGATCTCCTAGACAGTGCCGCGATTAATGAATTTATGGCCAAAGAAATAGCCGAATCCTTTGGTAATCTGGAAAATGGGTTGAATCAAGAATTTAGTTCGAATACCAATTTAGCAATTAGTAATGACGGAAAAGGGATTAAGCCCTATCCTCGAGGAGCTACTTCCATAATTTATAATAACGGCGGTTTAGTAGATTTTACTTATTATAATCAAACTCCTCCCGGAGACGAAGCCAATTATGGAGACCATTATTACGAAAAGAAACGTACCGATCAACTGGTAATTAACCATAATAATTATTCGGGAAGCTTAACGGGACTGACAGCTCGATTTTGGTTTTATAATCAAGATGAGGGTGTTGGTATTTTTGCTCCGGTAACTCCCAATGAGGGTGAAACTGTATCCGTTAATCCCAAAAATATTACCGCAATCAAGTCTTTGCGTTATAAGAGAATTGTGGAAGCCGAGATGACTAATTCCCGCCGCGGAGTTACCCGAACCATTACGGCAACTACCAATATGTTGGTTAGTGGGATTCATGATAGTGTAGCTGGCTTAATTATCACCGGTACTCGGGAAGAAGTAGTTAGTTTTGCAAATAATAAATGGGAAGGAAATTTAACCATCAATTATACTTATACCGATTTTAATGTTACTGCTGCTACCAATGCTAATGAAGTTACTTTTGCCTATGAAGGAACGGTGTATGTAACCGTAACTGGAACTATTACGCATCGGTCTTCCGGCAAGTCCAAAAATATCAACAAAGCGGCCGATTTGATTTTTAGCGGTACTTCCACGGTTACGGTAAATGTAGAAGGGGAAACTACTACCGTAAATCTGAATACCGGGGAAACAGATTGATTTAGCAAAACTTAAAGAAATTTAATTCAGTCTTTTTTAATTACGGGTTGCTTCTAAAAAAAGCGGCCTGTATTTTATTTTTTGGCCAAACCAGAAAAAGCCTATTGCTTATTGGTAAGTTTTGTATTATTATTGAAGAGAATAAATTTTTATAATTAAGATAAATATAGATAAATTTGTTTTTAGTTTGTAAATGTAATTTTACATAGAGGAGGTAAAAAAGGGTATGAAAAGATTGGTTTTAATAGTTGGTGGGGTAGTGCTTTTGCTGGCCGTACCAGGGATTAATTTAGCTAAGTTTAATTTAATATCACCAAAGCAATTGGTCCCGAAAGCCGCTATTGATAAAGTATTTCAAACCAGCGAAGAGAATGTGGCCAATGGTAAACAAAGAAGTACCAAGCATTCTCGGAAAGCCGCCCGAGATCTGGTGGAGGTTCAAGAGGATCTGGAACTTTTTACTTGTGATGATGCTGTCAGTGCGGCTTTGGCAGCAGACCTAAATTTACAGAAAGCCCAAAAAGAATTGGAAGTGGCCGCTAGTGAATTAGGGATCCAACAACGCTGGTTTACAGTCGAAGGTCGAATCAATTATGCTAAAAAACAGAATTTAGATCCTCAGAATGCCCTGGATCAAAATGATTCACTTACTAGCGGAGTAGTTCTTGATTCGGGAGGGAAATGGGCCTTATCCGCCGAAAAGGTTTTTTCAAATGATACTTTAATTGAAAATGAGACCGGAACTCTTCTGGGGCTTAATTATAAACCCTTTAGTCTCACCAAAGATTTAAATACCTTGACTAAAAAAAGTTTATATTATAACAAAATTTATGCTTTTGAAGCAGCTCGGATTGATTTAATAATTCGAGTGCGGAAAGCTTATGCCAAAGCTTTACAGAAAAAGTCTTTATTTGAATTAACCTCAGAAAATTTAAAGCTGACCAAAGTTCATCTCGATCATACCAAATCACTTTTTAAAGCAGGTAAAGTTGCTAAATTGAATTTATTGGAAGCCAAACAAGAAGTAAAAGCCGCTGAAAACGAGTTAATTAAAGCTAAATTAGAAAAAGAGGCGGCTCTTTTGTCTCTTGGTTTAATTGTCGGCCAAAATCATGCTCTGCAAGATTTTACTTTAGATAAAAAAGGCTTGTACTGGGCCGAAACTAAAGCAATCGACCCGGAGCGTACCATGAAAAGAATGGTCTCGGAATCCCCAGAATTAAAATTAGCGGAAGTAAATTTAGCATTGAAAGAAAAAAAATTACGGAATGCTCAGTTATATCATTTAGCTAACTTAGAGTTAGGCGTCTCGTATTTTAAACCGGATAATCCTAGTGCGGCGGGGATTAATCAACAAACTAAGTACTCTGTGGGGATTAGTGGCCCTTTGGATAATTTACTAGGTCGTCAGCTTTCTAATACCCAAAAAGAAAAGGAAGCTGCCGGGTTGTCCTTGGAGGATTCGATTAAGGAGCAGCAATTAAAAATAATTGATACCTTGCGCCAATGGAAGACTACGGAACTGATGTTAGGGCCGATGAAGGACTCCGTTGAAATTAGTAAAGAAAAATTACGCATCGTAACGATCAAATATAATAACGGAATGGCTTCCGGATCGGATGTAATTAACGAACGGCGATTAATGAATGGTAACGAAAAGGCCTATTGGCAGTCCTGGCTGAATATGCAGTTTGCCCGAGAGGAATTTTACCGAACTGTTTGGGGGAAACCAGTTTTTAAGGATAAAATTAATTAGCTTATTTAAGTGATTACCAAATTAGGGCTTATTATTTTTGAAGTTTAGGAAGATAATTTAGTTGTTTCAAATTCTAA
>JANQHU010000198.1 GCA_028282485.1 Bacillota bacterium | reverse complement strand
CGGCTCATAAATCCTCTCCAAAATCCCAAAATATTGTAAAAAATAACTTTGGTTTTAATGATTTGGCTCTTCTTTACCGCACCAACCGCCAGAGTGAGGCCCTGGAGCAGGCCTTAACAGCCGCGGGCCTTCCTTACAAAGTAGTGGGCCGGGAGGAATTTTGGCAGGAACAAGGAATACAGGATTTTTTAACTTTTATGCACTGGCTAATTAAGCCCCAAGATCCTTTTTTATACCGCCGGATGCTTAGTCAAGCTGTTTGGGAGTTTACTAACGCGGAAGTGAGTCAATTATCTGCAAGATTTAAGGAACCTTGGCAGTTAGAAACCAATTGGGAGGAAGCTTTATTAGGAGAAGCAGATTCCCGGGAACTACAGCAAAAAATTAAATTTTTACAAGAAACCATTCGCTTTTTTCACAGCCGTTTAGATTGTGTGGCCTCCCTGATAGTGACCGAATGGATGAATCAATTTAATTTAGTAGAGGCCTTGTCTTGGGAAAAGTTGCAAAGAACAAGCGAAAATTATCTTAATATACAAACTTTATTACAAAGCCTCCCTCTGGCCAGGGAGGGGGATCTGCTACGGCGAGGGGGTAAAATAACCCAAACGGAGATGATCACTCTTTCGACGATCCATGCGGCCAAAGGGCTGGAATACCCGGTAGTCTTTTTAGTGGGAGTGGAAGAAGGTCAGCTTCCCTTAGGTCAAGCCCAGACCGCGGAGGAGCTAGCCGAAGAAGAACGACTCTTTTACGTAGCCCTTACTCGGGCGAGGGAATATCTTTTTCTGAATACTGCCAGGGCCAGGTTCCAAAATGGAGAGGCAAAGGAAAGTCGGCCGTCCCGCTTTTTACAAAGCTTGCCCCCGGAATTATTAGAAAAAATAATGATCAGGCAGCCGAGAATTAAGGAAAAACAATTGGAATTATTTCAGGATTAATAAATATAGATAGAGGAGAAGTGATTAAAACAATGAGTGCAGCCTTAATTGATGGGAAAGCGGTTGCCGGACGGGTTAAAGAAAGCCTGAAAACGCAGATTGCGTCCTTAACTGCCGCTAACAACCAACCGGGACTAGCAGTAGTCATCGTCGGAAATAATCCGGCTTCACGGGTTTATGTGAATAGTAAAAAAAAGCAGTGTGGCGAACTTGGGATTTACTCCGAAGAACATACTTTACCGGAAACAGTAAGCGAAACCGAGCTTTTACAATTAATTGATGCTTTAAACCAGCGGCCCCAGATTCACGGCATTTTGGTGCAACTGCCCTTGCCGAGGCATATTAATGAGCAGCAGATTATCGAAAAAATTGATCCGGCTAAAGATGTGGATGGTTTTCATCCCGTCAATGTTGGTAAGTTAATGGTGGGATTACCCGCTTTTTTACCTTGTACCCCGGCGGGAGTCATGGAATTGATTAAAGAAACGGGAGTAACCATTGCCGGAAAGGAATGTGTTGTAGTCGGTCGTAGCAATATTGTCGGGAAACCTCAGGGAATTTTATTGTTACGGGAGCACGGTACGGTGACTATTTGCCACTCGCGTACCAAAGACTTGGGAGAGGTTTGTCGGCGCGCTGATATTTTAGTAGCTGCCGTTGGCCGAGCCGGACTGATCACCGGGGCAATGCTGAAACCGGGGGCAGTGGTCATTGATGTGGGCATGAATCGCAATCAGCATGGTAAATTAGTGGGAGACGTGGATTTTCCCTCGGTACAGCAGGTAGCCGGGTGGATTACCCCCGTACCCGGCGGGGTCGGCCCCATGACCATTGCTATGTTACTCCAAAATACCGTCCAGAGTGCAGCCCAGTTAATTTAATAAAACTATTGATCCGAAGTTCTGAAAAGAGGTGTCCAAAATGATCCCGGGAGATCTAATCATTGGAATAGTCACTGTCGGCTTCTGCATTGCCATTGCCGCTTACTATCAATTAGGCCTTTGGGTAAGCGCCTTAGAAGCCAAGCTTTCGCTAAATATTTTTAATCTAATTGGTATTAAAAATCGGGGAATTAATCCCCAAAAGCTGCTTCTCCCTTTAATTAAAGGGAAGAAAGCGGGGCTGCCTCTCACTATAAATCAATTAGAATCCCATTATTTGGCCGGTGGTGATCCGGATAAAGTAGTTAATGCTTTGATAATTGCCTTACGAGCGGATATGGAGTTTAACTTTAACCAAGCAGCGGTTCTGGACTTAACTAGCCGGGATGTGGAAAAGCTGGTTAAGGCCAGTATTACCCCCCGGGTTTTTGAGTTATTAGGGATTAGGGTGGTGGCAGGAGATGGGAGGGAGCTCATCACTGATTTTAAGGTAACCATGCGCTTGAAATTAGAAGATTTAATTACCAAGCCTATGGAAGATACTTTATTTGTCAAACTGGCAGAGCGAATTAATAACTTGATCGCCAATACCGAGAGCTACCAAACTGTGGTAGCTCATCCGGAAGTAATCTCCCAAAAGCTACTGAGTCAATCTTTAGATGTAGATACAGTTTACGAAATTATTAACATTAGCCTGATAAAAGTTGATATCGGCAGAAATCTGGAAGCGGAGTTGCAGCTGCAGCGAGCGGAAACTGAGAAAGCCCTAGCCCAGATTCGGTCTGAAGAAAGAAAATTTTTGGCTATTGCCAAAGAAGCCGAGATGCAAGCATTGGCGGAAGAGAGACGGGCTCAAGTGATTGAAGCCGAAAGTGAGTTACCTAAAGCAATTGTGGCGGCTTTACAAGAGGGTAAATTAGGGGTGATGGATTATTATCAGATGCAAAATTTGCGGGCGGGGACCAAAATTTGCTACAAAA
>JANQHU010000175.1 GCA_028282485.1 Bacillota bacterium | reverse complement strand
CCGGGGTCGGGTGATTAAGACGATTTGATCCGGGCTTTCGATCAAGTCTGTTGCTAATAGAGTCTTATCTACATAATAACCATTACTGTCTATTAATTTCTTAAAATTATCAATCCCTTGCAGGATCTGTTTTTGCTTTGCCATTTTTTACTCCTTCGTTATTTCGCTGGGGCTCCTTATAAAATACCACCCTAATTTTAAAGGGTGGTATTTTATAAAATGGTCATTATCATTAAAAATTATTTTAAAAACATTTCGTAAGAAGCGGTAATAACACTAGGAGCGTCTTCCACTTTGGGAGTTATGGTTAAAACAGCTTTACTATATTTGTCAATTTGATAGGAACCTCTTAAAGTTAAGAGCATATTTAAGTCTTCAATCTTGGTAATCTGTAAGCCAACACCAAACGGAGCAATTTGATACAGGCCGTTTACATTAAATAACATACTGTCACCAGCTTGGCCTACTTGGAGATCACAAACTAATTCTTTCATTTGTTCAGGCTTCCAGGTACCGCCTAATAAAAAATTAAAATCATCATTGCCGGCTGTCTCAAAACCAAAGCTTCTGATGCGCCGATGAGGCAAGTAAACTAAACAGGAGTCGGTATTGTCAAGATCGGCCCCCAATACTAATTCTTTGGTAACCTGCATTCTTCCGCTCATATTAATAGCAATATTGGCAAAACCGTCATCATTCCGTTTTTTGGGCAGGACTAGCTGGCCAAAAAATTTAACCCGATCAATATAAAACAAACCATCTAAATCAATACCGCGAAAACCATCCGAATCAAGATTAATACTTACTGAAGCCCGATTTTTGCCTTGTAACCGAAAAAGATATCCTGGGGAGATTCCCACTTCCGTATCACTATAATTATTAAAACTAATGGTATTAATATAACCGCCACAGAAAAAATTACTATTTTTGAATAGATAGCTCCCCTGTAAATAAAGCTCGGTATACTCAAAATTTTCCATACTATCGTTGGCAAATAAACCACTGATAAAAGTATGATCATTTTGATAGTATTCTCCGTCTAAAACAGTGATCTCGTCGGAATTACTTACATTGGCGGACAGGTAAGCCGGATGAGCTTCCATCATGTACCAACCGTGGGTGGTGGCTCCTACGTCATCAAACTTGTGGACCGCTCCCATAGTTAGAAAACTGCAACTCATTAAAATCCCCAGGGTTAAAAATAGACTTAATGCTTTTTTCAAAATCAACCTTCCTCCTTTTTTGTAACTATATTTATGCTCTGCAATATTATAACTAAATTATAACGAACCTAACAGCAAACTACAATAAATAATTTTAAAAATCAACTAATATTTTTAGAAAAATAACCGAAAATTGAGGTGACTGCTATGAAAAGGAGTCATTTTATAGATAAATTAACCCTTTTTCCATAAAATCATTGACAAAATGGGTTTATAGGAATATCCTAAAATAGGTAATAAATTTAAAGGCAGGTGATGGCAATGGACGATGGTAATACTAGTTATTATAGTATTTTAGCATCTTTTAGCAACATTTTTCAGCAATTTACTCCATTGTCAGAATATTTCAATAACCCACCCTGGTTAGCCAGTTCCTGAATTATCATCTTTTAAATTTTTAAGATAGCGATATTTTAGCTACCACTTTTAAATTCGGAGTTAATTGCGCCATTAATAATTATCAAAAATAATTAGGAGGTCTCAGCAAATGCTCCGATCTTATCTTTCTACAGCTAGCAAACTCTTACCAACCAACGATCTTACCACCAAAGGAATTTGGATTAATCTGATTGCCCCCACTGAAGAAGAAATAAATTTAATTGTAAAAACTACTAACTTAAGTGCGGATCTTTTAAAGGCGGCTTTGGACGAAGAAGAGCGCTCCCATATTGAAGTAGACGAGGGCCAGCTTTTAATTTTGATTAATATCCCAATTTACGCCGGCGAAAATGGCAATTTTATTTATGATACGATTCCGCTAGGAATTGTGGTTTCCGAAAACACCCTAGTGACCGTCTGTTTAAGAGAAAATCTAATTTTAGAAGAATTTGAAATGCGGAGCCCTAAGACTTTTTATACCTTTAAAAAGACGCGTTTTGTGCTACAGATTTTGTTTATTACAGCCACTTATTATTTACGCTATCTTCGCCAAATTGATAAAATTACTAACGAAATTGAAGCCAAGCTGCATAAATCGATGAAAAACGAAGAGTTAATTAAGCTGTTAAATTTAGAAAAAGGCCTGGTTTATTTTACTACTTCGTTACGGGCCAACGAAATTGTGATGGAAAAACTTTTACGTTCCCAATTAAAATCTCCCATTGCCCGGATTGATCCCGATACAGCCATCACCTCCTTAATTTTAAAAATGTACTCTGATGACGAAGATCTCTTAGAGGATGTTATTACCGAGAATAAACAGGCTATTGAAATGTGTGAAACTTATAGTCATATTTTGAGTGGGATGATGGATGCCTTTGCTTCAATTATCTCCAATAATTTAAATATGGTGATGAAATTTTTAGCTTCGATCACCATCATTCTTTCCCTGCCGGGAATTGTAGCCAGTTTTTACGGAATGAACGTGCTGTTGCCTTTTCAAAATACCCCCCATGCTTTTAGTATTGCCATCCTCATTTCGATAATTCTTTCTCTAGTGGGAGTAATCATCTTAAAACGCAAAAATATGTTTTGAAAGATCACTAATTATAATTTAGAATTTTACTAGCTGAGAAACAGGAACTATTTCGATCCCCTGTTTGATAAACTCCGGGAGCATCGCGGCAATGGCTTCGGCTGTCCCGGGGCGGACGTGGCCGATCCCAATTGCGGTTTGATCCTCCAGAGCAATATGGATAAGTTTTTGTATGGCGGCTCTTTTCTTTAGTTGGTCCGGCTCATTATCGATAAAGACTTGATTACAGGCATAAGGTACTTGGTATTTGGTAGCAAAAATTTTAGCTACTGAGTTGGGGCCGCTATTACTATCGATAAAAAATAACTTTTGCCTTTTTAGTTCCTGCATGATCACGTCCATTAGTAGGGGATGGGTCATTCCGGCAGAACCCATATGATTATTAATTCCCCTCACAAAGGGCGTATCTGCTAAATTTTCATTTAATTGCTGGCTCATTTTTGAGGCGGACCATTCTCTTTTAATTAATCCCGGTCCGGGATCGATGGTGGGATCTAATGGTTCTAAAGGCTGATGGAGCATTATTTCAAAACCATGAGCGGCTCCTTTTTGAGCGTACAATCTGCCATAAGGAGTTTGGGGTAAAACAGCCCAGGTCAAAGGTACTTTTAACTTTAAGAAAGCTTCCGCCAATTCTTTTTGATAACCAATATCATCAATAATAATTGCTACTCGTCCTTTGATACTTTGGGGGAGGGACTTTTTTTTCACTGGAGCAAGGGCGGGAGTAGCCGCAGACCGCTTTTCTTTTTTTAGGGGGGGAACCATTTTTTCAGGTAATTCATTTAGATCTTTGGGGTTTTTTGAATTTGATGCTGATAAAATTTTTGAAGCCCCCGGGACCGGAGTTTCTGTTACCCCTTTTATATTTCCGTCTTGGAAACTTTGCGGTGAGGCGGGAAGGGGCGTTAACTTGGCTGGTAAAATACCTTTAAAACTAACTTGGTGCTCCTCTTGCCGTACTTCTTTGATCACCGTGATCTTTAATAATTCCAAGTTAATGGGCAAATCTTTTTGGTCGACAGTGAGCTTTTTGTGGCCCCCAACCTTTAACCAGAGGCCCTGTTTATTGGTATACCCCCAATTAAGCTGGTTAACCTCTAATCCGGCAGTTTCCAGCATTTTTTTTAGTTGGTTGGCTAATTCTTCAAATTGAGTATTCTTCAGAGTTGTCGGTAAATAGACTTTGTCTTCTAAGAATAAGTGCTTAATTAAAATTTTTCCGTAATATTTCTGAAAGACTCTGACTTGAGTTTCTCTTTTAATATCCTGATTCGCAACATATTGGTCCAAAAAGGAGTGCCATTTTTGCTGAACTAGATAGTCTTTTTCCTTGGTTAAATCAAGAATAACTTCTTTGTTAACGGGTAAAGACTCTTTTGGGGGAGTTTCTGGTGTCTTTGCTAAAAACCACTGTTGGTTTCCCGCTAAGATTAGAAATAAGGCAAAGACCCCATATAAAAAGATGCCTATTTTGACCATCATCACTGAAATGGATCGCATAATATCCACACTTCCTTAAAAAAATCAAAAATTAGTAGCCCTTAAGAGAGTCTTGGTGGTCTTGAACCGTTTAATTTCTTGCCGTAAAAACTGCACGGCTTCCTTTTCCTGCAATTCCTGCAGTTTCATGTATTCCTCGGGATTGCCATTTAATAATTTAGTAAAGGCTTGGGGAATTGCTACTATTCTATGGGGGCGGATCCCTTTTTGATGAATTTTTATTTTTCCGGAAGTTAAATAACGGGCAATAGTAACCGTAAAAGCAGTGCCTCCCGGTAATTCTTGAATCTCTTGAATTAAGTCTTTGCCGAAGGTGGCGGTTCCCACCAATAAAGCGATTTTTTGATCTTTTAAGGCCCCGGCTAAGATTTCCGCCGCACTAGCACTATATTTGTCTACTAAAACTACTATTGGCAGCCGACGAGATACCTTTTGGTTACGGGATAATAAAGTTTGTAAGGGTAAATTTCTTCTTTTAATATGTAAAACAGGAGTACCTTTTGGTAAAAATTCACTAGTTACTGCCACCGCGGCTTCTAAGGAACCCCCCGGATTCGACCGCAGATCCAAAAGAAGAGCTTGACAATTGACTTTCTGATCAATTAAATTTAACTTTTTACGAAGGTAAACAGGGGTATTGTCAGCAAACTGAAAGATGCGTAAGTAGGCATAACAACCGAATTGGGGATCTTGACGAAATTCTAACTTGACCGTTGGTAAAGAGATTTTTTGGCGAATGATTTTAAATTCTAATTGCCGTTCCTCTAGAGCTTGCTGCCGCAGGATACCTAAAAGAACGGGGGAACCAGCCCGGCCCCGAATTTTAGCTAAGGCCACTTCTGGAGTTAACTCTTTAATTAGCTGGCCGTCAATCTTGATAATCCGATCGCCTTTTTGCAAGCCGCCTCGAGCTCCCGGAGAATTTGCCACGATCTCGGAGATGATCAGGCTCTCTTTTTTGGGGACCAAATAAACCCCTATCCCGCCAAAAACGCCCTTAGTATCCTTATTGAGCTCAATATATTGTTCCCGGGTAAAGAAACGAGTATAGGGATCGTCTAAGACCTCAAGCATTTCCGCAATTGAACCTTTTTCCCAATAAGCTTTGAAGAGTGGTTTCACGGAAAGGGGTTGATAATAATTGAGCTTGAGATAACCCATCACATAAAAAGCGGATAATAAGTCATGATACTTCCCATGACGCCTATTACCCTGCCACCAAAAAACTATTCCTACCACGCAGATCAGGATTAAGCCGCTGATTATAAGGCTACGCTTCTTTTTTTCCTTCAAAAAAATTCTCCTTCGGCGAAAATGCTAATTTATAACTTCTTTAAAGGATTAATCGGAACTCCGTTTTGCCGAATTTCAAAATGTAAATGAGGCCCGGTACTTAGTCCCGTACTTCCTACTTTGGCAATGACATTTCCTTTTTGGACTCTTTGGCCGCGTTTTACTAATAAAGTGTGGCAATGGGCGTATACACTAGATATATTCTTGCCATGGTCAATTATGATCATTTTCCCATAACCACCGTTATATCTGCAAAAAATTACTACTCCGGCGTCCGCCGCTTTTATTTTAGTGCCTCGTGGGGCTGCCAGATCTAGCCCGGTATGATATTTGCGTTTCTTTAAAATGGGATGGACGCGGTAGCCAAAACGAGAGGTAATGCGGCCTCTTACCGGCCAGATCATTTTTCCAGTTCCTAAGGCGAGCTTGTTGCGATTTTGCATATCCCGAATTTGGGCTTCGAGTCTTTTAGATAACTTTTGCAACTCATCCAAGGATCGGGAGAGTTTTTTGCGATTTTTCTGAATAGCCGATAGTTCGATCTTTTTTTTTCGTACTTTGGAGAGCCAACGGTTATGCTCTTGCTTGCTTTGAGATTTAAGCTTCATATAGAGATTTTCCTGGCGCTCCAGTTCTTTCCCCCGATCAATAATATCTTGTTTTTTTTGCTCAACTATCTGACGTTGTGCTTTTAGTTTTTTTACTTGGGCCAGATCCGCTTTAATAAAGCCGCCCACCATCTCGAAGCGGGAAACAAATTGACTAAAATCCCGGGCTTTTAATAAGACTTCCAAATAGCTCTGGTAACCATACTTATAGATCGTTACCAGACGAGTTTTCATCATTTCGTGATGTTGCTCAATATCCAGTTGTAAAGATCCAATCTCTTTTTGCTTGTTCTCAATTTGTTCACTAAGCAGGTCGATTTTTTTCTGGGTCTTACCCAGACGGGTATTTAAGCGCCGCAAATTATGATGTATCCGGTTTAATTCCTTTTGATTTCTCCGCAGACTTCCTAAAACTCGGCGTTCCCGCTTTTTGGTCTGTTGCAGTTTCTTGCGGGCAAGCCGAATCTTACTTTGAATCTCATTCCGGGAAATGGCCAAACT
Source organism: Bacillota bacterium (assembly GCA_028282485.1). Classification (GTDB taxonomy): domain Bacteria; phylum Bacillota; class UBA4882; order UBA8346; family UBA8346; genus JANQHU01. The sequence continues at coordinate 3,643 of JANQHU010000175.1, read as the reverse complement.
GGCTGGCTCTACTAATATAAAAATGATCATTAACAGAAACAATATTTTAATAATCCGGTGCTTCCCTGGTAGCATGGTAATCCCTCCCTAGTTAGCGGAAAATCCCTTTATTTAAACTCGGAGAAACTTTTTAATGGAAAAGACACTTCCAATGATTCCAAAAATGATTCCCGAGGCGATGACAATCATAACTAACTGATTAATTAATTCACCGGCATTAACCAAAGGAATAAAGGGGGCTATTTGTTTAATATACTGACCGATGAAGACGTAAAACTTGGATAAAATAACTGCGGTAACTACCGAACTAACCAAGCCTAAAAAGATTCCTTCCAGCAGAAACGGCCAACGAATAAACCAGTCGGTAGCCCCTACCAGCTTCATGATCTCGATTTCCTTGCGCCGGGCAATCACGGTTAACTTAATGGTATTGGCAATGATATATAAAACTACTAAGCCAATTAGAGCTAATAAACTAATGCCCACAATCCAGACAATTCTGACGATTACCAACATGGCTTCAATAAAGGTTTTGCCGTACTCTACTTCTTCAATCCCTTCTAAAGTGTTGATACTCCTGACCAGATTTTTCACCTTAGCATCTTCGGCTAATTTAATATTAATCATATCCGGCAGAGGATTATCTTCAGTTACAAAAATTTCTTTGATCCCTAAATTTTTCTCCAGCCATTTCGCCCCGTCTAGTTTCGAGACAAACTTCACATCTTTTACTCCTGAAAATTTTAGGATTTCTGTCTGCAGAGTGATCGGGTCCGCCTCTTCTTTTAAGTAGACCCGGATTTCGAGAACCTCTTTAGCTAAATCGGCAAAATAGGCAAAATTATTCATCACGATATAAAAACAACCTAAAATCACCAAAGATAAAGTTATTGTAAAGACTGCCGTAAAGCTCATTATGCCATTTCTTATTAGACCCAAAGAAGCCTCTTTGGTAAAATACCAAAAAGTTTTTAATTTCAAACCTCATAGACCCCTTTCGCTTCATCCCTTACAATTTTTCCTTCTTCCAAAGCAATTACGCGCCTTTGCAATTGATCGACTACGGCTTTATTGTGAGTAGCCATAATGATAGTGGTCCCGCGTTTGTTGATTTCTAACAATAAATCCATTAAACCCCAAGCGGTATCCGGATCTAGATTACCCGTTGGTTCGTCGGCTAGTAAGATCAGGGGCCGGTTGACAATAGCTCTTGCTAAAGAGACCCTTTGTTGTTCTCCCCCTGATAATTCGGAGGGAAATAGTTTTTCTTTATTTTTAAGGCCGACTAAATCTAGTACTTGCGGAACTTGTTTCTGAATTTCCGTTTTAGTAGCCTCAATTACTTCTAAGGCAAAAGCAACATTTTCAAAAACCGTTTTATTGGATAAGAGTTTAAAGTCTTGAAAAATAAAGCCAATATTGCGCCGAAAAACCGGAACCTCTTTTTCTTTCATTTTATTTAAACAATTCCGTCCAATAAAGATTTGGCCTTTGGAAGGAAGTTCTCTGCGAATGATCATTTTCATAAAAGTAGTCTTGCCAGCACCACTTTGGCCTACTAAGAAGATGAATTCGCCGCGATTAATTTTTAGGTCAATATTTTGTAAGGCCTTAATTCCATTATTATAAACTTTTGATACTCCTACAAACTGAATTAAAATTATTTTCACCCCAATTTCGAAAAGAAAGGCTGTCGTTTTTGTTTTGTAATTTCGACACTTTCTCCAAGATTCCTCCCCGATAAGCCTGACAATCACAGAGGTAACCGTCACCGAGAAGCCGTTGGCACTTAATTTTGATATTTAAGGTGTATTTTGGCAATAACTAGCCTTATATAGATTGTCGACACATACAAAGTAATAAATAATACTTAATTTTAAATTTATTTTTAAATTTTTGTTTTGGTTTAAAAGGAATTTAAGAGTAAATAACGGAATTTAAGTTAATTTAATTCTTGATTTTTTGGGGTGGTTCACATATAATGAAATTAAAGAAAGTTAGCGAGGGAGGTTTTACTAAATAATGGCAGAAACTAAAGCGTATTCTAAGGATATTTTAACTCTCGAAGAAGCTAGTGAGCTTTTTCAGGTAAGTAGTAAAACTTTTCTCAAACTATTGCGGGAAGAAGCCCTGCCAGCCCGAAAAGTGGGGCGGGAATGGCGTTTCTCCAAAGCGGCTCTCCTCCAGTGGGTGACCAGCGGTAATTCCCAAAACTATATTGCCGGGGAAGAAGAAAATAAAGCCTATTTTACCGAAGTAGCACCCGTCTATGACGAGCTCCGGAAAGGCTGTTATGGAAATGCGTTAGCGGAAATTTTAGTAACTAAAACCCCCCTGCAAGCAGATTTTACAGTGGCTGATTTAGGAACGGGGACTGGTTATTTAGCCAAAGTTTTGGCTCGTCATACCCAGAAGGTAGTGGCTGTAGATATTTCCACGGCTATGTTAGAAGTGGCTGGTAATGAGTTTGTTCGGGAAGGATTTACCAATATCGAACTGGTAGAAGGCAATGCTCATGATCTCCCGTTACCGGAAGCCAGCCAGGATCGGGTTTTTGCTAACCTGTTGCTCCATCATCTGTTAGATCCGGCCTTAGGGATCAAAGAAATGGGGCGTATTTTAAAACCCGGCGGCTGGGCGATTATTTCCGATATTGTCAGCCATCAGCAACACTGGTTAAAAAAAGAAAAATTTGACCTCTGGCTTGGCTTTGAGCCGGCTGAATTAAAGGAGTGGTTTGGGCAAGCTGGGTTTCGGGAAATTAAGGTTGACAAACTGGCTTGTAATTGCCGCACCTCCAATAAAGAAGGTAAGGTGATCGAACTACCCATGGTTTTGGCTCTGGGCCAAAAACCACTTAAATAAAACAAAGTAAAACTTAAGAAACTTTTTGGCTTTTAAAGTTTTACTTGTAAATAAATAAATACGATCTATTTCGTATTCTATCTATTATCTTAAATAAAAATAAAGAGGTGATTTGAAAATGGGGATGACCATCACAGAAAAAATCTTGGCTGCGCATGCCAGTAAAACCCAAGTGGTTCCCGGGGAGTTAATTAATGCCAAACTAGATTTGGTATTAGGTAATGATATTACCACTCCTGTGGCCATCAAAGAGTTTAAGAGAATTGGTGTTGAAAAAGTCTTTGATCAAGAAAGAGTAGCCCTGGTTCCCGACCATTTTACGCCCAACAAAGACATTAAGTCTGCCGAACAGGCTAAAATGATGCGGGATTTTGCCAAAAAGTACGGGATAGTCAACTATTTTGAAATTGGAGAAATGGGTGTGGAACACTGCCTGTTGCCGGAAAAAGGGCTGGTCGGCCCCGGTGACTTGGTAATTGGTGCTGACTCCCACACCTGCACTTACGGGGCCTTAGGAGCCTTTTCAACGGGAGTAGGCAGTACCGATATGGCAGCCGGAATGGCTCTGGGAGAAGCCTGGTTTAAAGTGCCGGAGAGTATTAAGTTTATTTACTATGGTAAGCTGCCCCGCTGGGTGGGGGGGAAGGATCTCATCCTCTATACCATCGGAAAAATCGGGGTTGACGGGGCCCTTTATCAAGCCATGGAATTTAGCGGCGAAGCTATTGACGCCCTCTCTATGGATCATCGTTTTACCATGGCCAATATGGCGATTGAG
>JANQHU010000115.1 GCA_028282485.1 Bacillota bacterium | reverse complement strand
TACGACACCACGCTGCCTTGGGTGGTAGACGATAGCCCGTTAAAACGGCTGGGGCTTGATTGAGCGGGTTCATGTGCAGGAAGTTTATCAGTTGCTGAGGTTGCAAGGGTATTTTTTTGATAAAGAGACAGGGGAAAGCAAAAGAATTTAAAAAAATTTACAAAATGTTCCAACTATTAACCACTTAAAAACCAACCCCCAATCATTGCTTTACTCGTAGAGCTTTTTTGCGTATCTTTATTGTAAAACTCGGGATAATTAGCTAATAAATACAAGTACTTCTCCCTAAAACTAAATTTTTCTCTTTTCCAAAAGGATTAAGCAACCGATATATTTAATAGAGAGTGTATTTCCATTTAAAGGAATAGGCCAACAAGGATTGTTGGTTCAAGAAACAGACAGCAAGGATGGTGTCTAAGATGAAAATAATGAATTCTCAGGTGGCTATGGCCAGTTATCATGAGTATGCCCGTTATCAGCATACTTCCGAGAGAAGTCAGTTGGTCAACTTATCTGACCGACAACCGCCAAGAGTTAACAAACTGGAGATTTCCGAGCAAGCCAGGGAGGCTTATGAGGAGAATAAAGCCCGGTGCAAGGAGATTCTAACTAATAGTAAAGTTGAGCAGACTGCTGGTTCCCGGTTTTCCCCAAAAGATAAGCTGAAAAAGAATATGGTGGAGAAGCTCTTATCCGGGCTTACGGGAAAAGATTTTCGCTTTAAAGAATTAGAGCTAAATTTGGAATATAGTCAGGCTACCCTCCAAACTAATTCGTTCAGTAGCAGTCGCCGAAATATGGGAGGCTTGATTCCGGCCCAGCTGTTAACCCGGGAAGCTACTTATGGGGAGAGTGAAAAACTTTCTTTTGCCGCAGAAGGAATAATTCAAACTGCCGACGGCCGGGAGATTGAATTTGCCATTGAACTTAATATGAGCCGGGAGTTTATTTCCACAAAGCGGAGTCGGGAGATTCGGCCCTTGGTAGATCCCTTGATTGTAAATTATGAAGGCGCCGCCGCAGAACTTACCGAAACTAAATTTAGTTTTGATTTAGATTTTGACGGCAGTCTCAATCAATTATCAATTTTACAAAAAGGGAGTGGCTTTTTAGCCTGGGATCGTAATGGAGATGGTCAAATTAATAACGGCAGGGAACTTTTTGGGGCCCGCACGGGGGACGGTTTTGCCGAGCTGGCCGCAGATGATGAAGATGAAAACGGCTGGATCGATGAAAATGATAGTATTTTTGAAAAATTGCGAATTTGGACCAGAGATGCGGCCGGCAAGGAAGAGCTTTTGGCCTTAGGCCAAAAAGGGATTGGGGCTATTTTTCTTGGTAGAGTAGCTGCTCCCTTTGCTTTGCAGGATTCGAATAATCAACAGCTGGGGCAAGCAGTTAGTGCCGGACTCTTTATCCGGGAGGACGGGAGTAGCGGCAGTATTCAGCAGGTAGACTTTGTCATTTAGCGGTGGTGGGCAGCTATGTTAAGCCCCCAAAGTTTTGTTGGCGTAAGGCTTCATATAAGATAATACTTACCGAGTTAGCCAGGTTTAAAGACCTGGCTTTTTCGCACATGGGAATCCGAATATTATGCTCTGGTTGTAATCTAAGAATCTCTTCCGGCAAGCCTCTGGTTTCCGGACCGAAGACTAGGGAATCCTGGTTTTGATAGCGGATTTCACTGTATGAACGCTTAGTTTTGGTTGTGGCAAAGAAGAGCCGCTGATCTGGATAAGCCTGGAGGTAGGCGGCAAAGTTTAAGTGTCTTTTCACCCGGCTGAATTCCCAGTAGTCGAGGCCGGCTCTCTTTAAATGCCGATCGTCCCAAAAGAAACCTAGGGGTTCGATTAAGTGTAATTCCACTTGAGTGGCCGCGGCGAGGCGAATAATATTGCCGGTATTTTGGGGGATTTCCGGTTGGTAGAGCACAATTTGCATCTTTGGTTACCTCCTTAAGCTGTTAAAACCGATGGAAATGTGATAAAATGGACAATAAACTAATCATAGCAAAAAATAAGCTTCCCGCAAAGAGTAAAATTGAGAAATTTAATTAATTTTAGGAAGAAAGAAGGCAACGAGATTCGGATGGACTACCAGGAGGCATTGGCTTTTATCAAAGAAGCTACGAAGTTTGGGATTAAACTGGGATTAGCGAGAATGAGGGAAATTTTAAAACGGCTTGCTCATCCGGAAAAGAAATTTAAAGCAATACATCTTGCAGGTACTAATGGCAAAGGCTCCACCACGGCCCTTTTGGAGTCAGTCTTACGAACCGCCGGGTATAAGACGGCGCGTTATACTTCCCCTCATTTAAGTTCTTATCGGGAACGGTTTGTGATTAATGGAGAATTAATCAAAAAAGAGACCTTAGCTGAAATTGTAACGGAAATAAGGCCAGTCTTATTAGAGGTAGCGGCGGATGGTTTCGGCAAACCCACCGAGTTTGAAGTGGGAACGGTAATTGCTTTTGTTTATTTTGCCCGGGCTCAAGTGGATTTTGCCTTGATTGAAGTGGGCATGGGCGGGCGATTAGATGCTACCAATGTGTTAGAACCGCTTTTGTGTATTATTACTAAAATAGCCCTGGATCACCAACAGTATCTGGGAGACACGTTAACAGAAATTGCTTTTGAGAAAGCGGGAATTATTAAACCCAACATTCCGGTAGTTATTGGAACTCAAGTAGCGGAGATTGCGTTCTTTTTAAAAGAGATTGCTAAAGAAAGAAAAGCACCATTTAAATTAGTTGATAATTCCCAAATAAAAGAGTTAAGAGTAACCGAAAAAAGCACTATTATCCAAATAGCGCAAAATGAGGTAGTAGATAATTGTTTGGAATTAGGTTTGCTTGGCCAGCATCAGGGTAGTAATGCTTTAAATGTCTTGGCGGGAGTTGCCTTTTTGCGGCAGGCGGGTTGGCCCATTGAGAAAGAAGCTATCCAAGCGGGATTAAAAGCTGCTAGCTGGCCGGGGCGGGTGGAGTTGATTGATTCTTTTTTGCCGCGTAAATTGTATTTGGACGGCGCCCATAATCCAGATGGGGTACGAGCTTTAGTGGCAACGCTGAAGGCTATATATCCTGGGCAAAAGTTTTCTTTTTTAATAGGTGTTTTAGATAATCGTCCCTTAGCAGAAATGGCGGCCCTCTTAGCTCCAGGCGCGGCAAGGGTTCTGGTAACCCGAGTACCCGATCCGAAGAGTGCAAAAATAGAAGAGTTGGCCGAGATTTTTACTGATTTAGGGGTGGCCGTTGAGGCCATCGCAGATCCCTTAGTCGCGTTAAAAAGGCTTTTCAATTTTGATGCTAATCAAGTGGCAGTTATTACGGGTTCCTTGTATTTAACCGGTCTCTTACGGCAAGAGTTACTAGGAGGAAATGGGTCAGGTAAGTAAAAATTGAGGGGGCTTTGGTAAAATGGCGCAACGAATTACGATTATTTCGGGGGCTTACGGGAGTGGCAAAACAGAGTTTGCCCTTGCTTATGCTGCTTTTTTACAAAAAAAGGCTACTATCAAGAAAATAACGATTCTTGATTTGGATATTGTAAATCCCTATTTTCGTTCGCGGGATTTACAAGCTAAACTGCAGCGGCAAGGGATTGAAGTATTGTCTTCGGCGCCCGGCATGGAAGAGGCCGATATTCCGGCTTTAAATTCCGGTATGTTTTCTGTTTTAAGAGACGCAAGCCAACAACTAGTTTTGGATGTAGGGGGCAGTGACGCGGGAGCCCGGGTTTTAGGGAGATTTGCTAATATTTTAAAAGGTAGGGAGTATGATTTTTGGCTAGTTATTAATCCTTTCCGCCCGGATACAATTAATCCGGAAAAGACGAAAGAGCTTTTTCAAAAAATTCAAGAAGTGAGTCGCTTACAACCAACGGGTTTGGTCTCCAATATTAATTTAGGCTCAGAAACTACCCTGGACTTGTGGCAAGCAGGAGCTGCTCAGGTACTTTCCTTGCAAAAAAAGATTGACTTACCGCTGATTTATCATGCTCTAGCCCGGGACTTTTATCTGCAAAATCAAGCTTTTTTTGAGGAAATGCCTATCTTGAGTATGGATTTACAATTAAGATTACCCTGGAGGAGTTAATTTTTGATTTATAATTAATCTTTTGCTAAAGCTATTGCCAAAAGAGATAAATAGGGAGTATAATTATTATCAGGTAATAATAATTTTGTAATTAAAAATTTAAGTTGTAATTATCTAGTGAGCAGACGTGGTGTTAATATGTTTGAAAGGAAGGTAAGCCGAAAAATGGCCCATGTGGTTATTGATAAAGAGCGTTGCAAAGGTTGTGGTTTGTGTATTAATGCTTGCCCCAAAAAGATTTTAGATTTTGCAGAAGAGGTTAATGATAAAGGTTATCATTTTGCCACAATTCAAGAGGAAAAATGTATTGGGTGTGCTTTTTGCGGGCAAATGTGTCCGGAAGTTGCCATCGAGGTATTTAAATAGTTCTTTCGAAAAGGAGGGGGAAAATGACAGAAAAAATTATGATGAAAGGAAATGAAGCGATTGCCGAAGGAGCTATTTTGGCCGGGTGTCGTTTCTTTTTTGGCTATCCTATTACACCGCAAAATGAAATTCCCGAATATATGTCCCGGCGGATGCCGGAAGTGGAGGGGGTTTTTGTACAAGCTGAGAGTGAAGTAAGTGCTATTAATATGCTTTATGGGGCGGCTGGGGCCGGAGCCCGAGCCATGACTTCTTCCTCGAGCCCGGGCATTAGTTTAAAATTAGAAGGAGTCTCTTATATTGCCGCTGCCGAATTGCCTTGCGTTATTGTCAATGTAGCGCGGGGAGGACCCGGGCTAGGAGGCTTAGTCCCGTCTCAATCAGATTATTTTCAAGCGACC
>JANQHU010000105.1 GCA_028282485.1 Bacillota bacterium | reverse complement strand
CTCCGGGCCGAAGATGTTTCATAAAATAATTATAAAAAAAGTAGTATTATTTAAAAATTTTTTGTCCTTATGCAAATATTAATAATTTAGGAGGATTTTGTTAATGGTTATTGTAATGAAAGAGAATGCTACAGATTGTCAAATAGCTCAGGTGAAAGAGAAGTTAGAAAAATGGGGATTAGGTATCCATCTTTCCCAAGGAGTCGAGCGTACGGTAATCGGGGCCATCGGCAAGAAAAAAGAAGGAATGTTAGAAACTATTGAGATCATGGAGGGAGTAGCCAAAGTAGTCCCAATTATTCAACCCTTTAAATTAGCTAGCCGGGAATTTCGCAAAGAAACTTCTACAGTCATGGTTGGCGATGTAGAATTTGGAGGCGAAAAGTTAGTTATTATTGCGGGCCCTTGTGCGGTAGAAAATGAAGAACAAATGATAGCTACCGCAACAGCAGTCAAAAAAGCAGGAGCAACTATGCTACGTGGGGGAGCTTTTAAGCCCCGAACTTCGCCCTACTCCTTTCAAGGCTTAGAAGTGGAAGGTTTAAAGATTTTACGTCGGGTTAGCGATAGTGTCGGGATTCCTTTTGTAACAGAGGTTGTTAATCCTTTAGATGTAGAAAAAGTAGCCGAGTACTCCGATATGATGCAAATTGGAGCTCGAAATATGCAAAATTTTACTTTGTTAAGAGAAATTGGCAGATCGAAAAAGCCGGTAATCTTAAAAAGGGGCCTAGCAGCTACTGTCGAAGAATGGTTAATGGCGGCTGAGTATATCTTAAGTGAAGGTAATTATAATGTGGTTCTTTGTGAGCGCGGTATTCGTACTTATGAAACGGCCACCAGAAATACCCTTGATTTGAGTGCGGTGCCGTTAGTTCAACATTTAAGCCATTTGCCGATTATTGTTGACCCAAGTCATGCTACCGGGAAGAGACATTTGGTAATGCCTTTGAGTAGAGCGGGAATTGCAGTTGGTTGTGACGGACTGTTAATTGAAGTTCACCCGGATCCGGAGAATGCTTTGTCAGACGGCCCCCAATCACTAAATTTTGGCCAATTTGAAGAATTTATTACTGAAATCAAACCCATTGTAACGGCAATGGGCAGGAGATTAGAATGAAGCAAAATCCTTTGGGATTAAAAATAGCAGTTTTAGGGATGGGGTTAATGGGAGGTTCTTTAGCCCTATCTTTATCACGTAATGGTTTTATAGTCACCGGTTGGGATCAAAATGAGGAGATTCGCCACAAAGCTTTTGCCATCGGTGCTCTTAGCTGTTTGACAACTAGCTTGGAAGCAACTGTAGCCCAGGCTGATTTAATCTTTATTGCTACCCCGGTAACAGTTATTACTGAGTGTCTTAGAGATTGCCTCCCTTTCGTAAAAAAGGGAGTTATTTTTAGTGATTTAGGTAGTATTAAAGGCGAAATTATCGAGCAAGTATTCTCATTTTTAAATGATGATTATCATTTTGTACCCGGGCATCCGATGACTGGTTCGGAACAAAGTGGAATTGGGGGAGCGGATCCCTTTTTATTTCAAAATGCTACTTATGTTTTAATTGAAGATCCGGGAATTGAAAAAGAAGTTTTGGAAACAGTTGCGCAAATAGTGAAAATGACAGGCGCAGAGTTGATTAAGTTAACAGCGGCCCAGCATGATCGGATCGTCGGTATGGTTTCCCATCTGCCTCATTTGTTGGCGGCTGTTTTAGCTAAAACAGCGGGTGAATCAGAAAAGAACTATTCAGGTACTTTAGGGTTAGCTGCCGGAGGTTTTCGCGATACTACCCGAGTCGCTTTAGGCTCGCCGGAATTATGGCAAGGAATTATTTTTGGAAATCGCTCCGAAGTATGGAAAGCCATTAAGCTTTTTCAAAAAGAGTTAGATGAACTGCTAAATATTATTGCCAATGAAAATCCGGGCGAATTAAGGGATTTTTTAGCAAAGGGCCGGGAGGTTAGGGAACAGATTCCGGCTAAAAATAAAGGCTTTTTAACTCTGCTCTACGAAATAGTGGTAACTATTGAAGATCGTCCCGGAACTATTAATGCGGTATTACAGCATCTATCTTTAGCGGGAATTAATATTAAGGATATTGAGATTTTACGAATTCGCGAAGGTGACGGGGGCACTTTACGCTTGGCTTTGGAAAATTATGAGGGGATGATCGAAGCAGTCCAGGTATTAGAATCCGCTAGCTTTAAAGTTCGTAAACGCTTAATTTAGCATGGTAGTACTAATTTTTATTGGGCTTTATTAAAAGATTGTGATTGAAGATTAAATGACTTAAAAAATCAAGAAATTTGTTTGACTAAACTTCAAGAATTAGGATATAATAATAGTAGGATGTAGTTGCATACATCCTACTGGGGGCACTGCCTCCGCAGGTTAAGAGCGAATTTTAAACATAGATGGAGATTTTATTCTCTATCTATTTTTTCTATTATTCAATAAGATAACCATCATCACAATAAGAAAATTAAAGATCGTTACCAGAGAGTCTGGTTTGATAACAATAATCTCTTGCATAGTTACCTCCCCCTTTCTGTAAGGTTTAGTAAAAAACCTGCATGCAGTGCCCTACACGCTCACAGAAAAGGGCGAAACCATTGGAAGATTGTCCGGAAGGGACAACATATCATTATTATATCATAAGTTAACTAATTCAAACTAAGAAAATTCAGAAAAATATTTTTTTTAATTTAATGAATTATATTGAGAAATTCTAATGGATTTGACAAACTGTAATGGCTATTTGTTCCGTAAGTAAAAAAAGAATAAAAAAATAAAAATAACTATTTACAAAACATAAGTTATGATGTATAATCTCATCTTTGACAGTTGCAGAGAAGAAAAAGCTTGTAAACCCTTGATATAAAAGGGATGCAAGCTTTTAACATGTTATAAAAAAGTGAGTAATATTTTTTACTTTTTTATATCTCTAAAAATTTTTTTCATTTGTTTCAAATTGACAATCTGATAATCTGTTCGGAACCCAAATTGGTCATGTAAATCGTCTG
>JANQHU010000082.1 GCA_028282485.1 Bacillota bacterium | reverse complement strand
TACAAACATCTTGGGCCGGAGTATTTGCAGAAGGTGGCCAAAACTTTAAAAGAGAATGGTTTGACTGGTGATATTAATATCAGTGGTTATGTGGACGGGTATCTAGTAGCCCATAATGCGGGTTTGATGAACAAAAAAGGTCAAGATACTTTGCCGGGGCATGCTTGGGTGCTGCATTCCGCTGGGGGGCCTAAAATGAAAAATATGTTATTAGAACAAATAGGTAAAAATTTGGAAGGGGCAGTGCTGCTGAATCAGCAGAAAAAAGGATCGGACCAATTAAGTCCTCAAGAACTTACCAAGCAAATAGTTCTAAATAAATTAGGCAAGTTATTAGGTGATCCTCAGTTTATGTTTCCCTCCCGCATCTTAGCCGAGAGAATTGCTTTTACTGATCCCACCACCCAAGTGGTCGTTAATTCCCCTTTCGAACGGGATCAACAAATTGCGGCTTATCCCTATAATGTGGCAAACAGCATGGAAAAGTATGGCTTATACGAGGTTGATAAAGCCAAGATAAACGTTATTACTCCGGGAGTCGACCGGGCTCGGTTTTTACGAAATGATGAGACTAAACCCCATATTGAAAAGGCTATGAATATATTTGAGAAGCGTTATGGGGCGGATATCCCTCTCGAAAGACAGCGTTTAGAAAATGTGTTGACTACGGGGCGCTTGGATCAGAAGAAGAATTTCCACGGGATGATCAAGGCCTTTATTGCTTCCCCGGAACTAAGGTCCAAGGCCAATTTGGTCTTGGTGATCAACGGTAAAAAAGAATTAGAAGGGGAAAACTTCTTAAAAACTGCTCAGGACTTATTGAAAGCCAATAATCCCCAGGCTGCTCAATTTTTAAAAGAAAAATGTGGGATCAATAATGCAGATTATTTATTGGAATTAGCCCAACTGGTTAATGATAATGAAGAAGTCTTAAAGGGAGTGATTACTTCCGTCGCCCTACCCAATGGTAATGATTTCGGAGGTTTAAAGATTGGCTTAGCTGAAAAGGGTAAGACGGTGGGGGGATTGAATTCTTTACAAGAACCCTATGGCTTAATAATTGCAGAAGAGGCACTCGCTGGACTAGTTGGGCCATGTGCGAAAAACGCAGGGGTTTATGCGGAATTAAAAGATCTTAATGTTTTTGGCTTTGATCCCAATAAACCTGAAGAAATTGCCAATGCTTATCTTAAGACCATTGATAATAAAGATCAATTACAAGGGCCGTTACAAGAGTGGGCTAATGGTAAAACTTGGGAAAGATGGTGTCAAAATGTCTTAGACTTAGGGGAAAACAAAGGTTGGGTGAATACTCTTGATTATGTCCAAAAGAATCATCCTAAAGTTTATTCGGAGCCTATCAATTATACTGATAAAAAATTCCAGGAAAAAGGAATTAATTTGATTTTGGATGCTACTAATGCCGAGTTGGATAAAGGAGCAGACGGGGTGTTTGGCCAGGTTTTACAGGATGTACAGCAAATGATGGCAGATCAAAACAAAAGAACTTTGGAAAGATTACAGCATAAACGGAAACATCCGGATATGTCAAAGCCAAGCGGTAGTGGATCGAACTTTTCTGCTTAATAGTTTTTAATAGTAGTTGTTTTTTCTTAATAAAAGCTGTTTTCTCAAGAAAAATTCTGAGAAAGCAGCTTTTTTGCTTTGTTCATTAATAATTCAAATTATGAGGGCGAAGGAAAACTATCTTTTTTGTAGAATTATCCTTAATAAAGTAAAGAAGTACGGCGGTATAGGAGGAACTAATTTAATTATGCCAAAGAATTACAATGCTTACCAACCGCGTCTCTTATGGTTGTTGGCTACGGCCCCGGGTTATTTTTTGAGTTGGGCGCTGGGAAATATTAGTGTGGGAGAGTTGTTGCCCCAATTCCCTCGTTATTTTTTTGGTTTTGATTTGATTTCTGATTTTTTAGTCTTTGCCGGAGGGATTTTAGTTGGTTTGTGTCAATATTTAATATTACGCCAGTGGTTGCACGGGGCCTTGTGGTGGATTGTGCCTACGGTAATCGTAGTGAGCGCTAGTTTTAGTGATATTTCAGTCTGGCCAATGATGGTTTTAGGAGTTTTGTGTCAGATGTTGCTTTTTTCGTTTAACCAAAGGCCGCGGGAGTCACGTTACTGGGTAATTTGGATTTTGCTAATTTGGTTTATTTCCCTTAGTTTTAAATCTTTATTTGCGGGATTTCCCGAGTACTTGATCATTACTTTTTATGTGATTCTAAACGGCTTGGCCACCGGGGGGGCTTTGGTTAATTTATTTATTAGTAAAAAAATCCGGCATCATGTTTATCGGGAACCTCATCTTTTATATCTAAAGCTGAAGCAGAAAATTGAAGATTTCTTTGCCGAAAAGGATTTTCAGGTGGGGACCAAGGCGCTCAAAGAGGCTACGGAGTGTAATGTTTTAAAAGCCGGGAAGTTATATACTAAGGCTTGTCAGTGTTTTGATAATTATGTGGAAAAATATCCGGATTCCTTTGAAGCTTTAGCTGGCTGGGGTGCTTCTTTGGCGGAATTAGCGAAGATCGCATCCACTAATCAAGAAGCGGAACGTTTATATAATTTAGCTTATCAAAAATTTCAGGATTCTTTTGAAAAAAATTTTCAGCAGCCGCAAATGTTGCTCCACTGGGGTCGGGCCCTTGGGGCCAATGCGGCTTTTAAGACCGGAAAAGGGATGGAACAGCTTTACTTGGAAGCTTATGAAAAGATTCATTTAGCGACTGAAGATATTAGCTATAAAACCAGAGGTCTTTTAAGTTGGGGAAATACGCTTTTGACTCATGGCCGCCGGGAAACAGGGCATGAAGCCGAAGAGCTTTATAGTAAAGCCGAAGAGAAATTTCAACGGGTTTTAGAAATTGATTTTAATAATCAAGAAGCCATTGTGGGCTTGGGCTTCACTTATATTGAACGGGCCAAACTCCGCAGCGGCAAGGTGGCGGATCAGTTTTTGGCTTTCGCCTATGATCGAGTAAGGGGCTTCTTGGTGAAGAAGCCCGATGAACCAGAGGCCTTATTACTTTCCGGGGTGATTCTGCTGCGGAAAGCGGTCCTTAAAATACCAGGAGAGGACAATGAATTTTTATTTGCCGAAGCCTGGAAAAAGTTTGTCAAGGCGGATTCGTTAGTTCCTGGTTTAGCAAGCTATTATATGGCCTGTTATAATGCTCTTTCCGGCCGGGATCACTGCTTAAATCTCTTGGAAAAAAGTTTAGCCGAAGATAAATTGCCTCCTCTAGAGTATATTACTAACGACGGGGACCTGAATAATGTAAAGACCGAAAAATGGTTTGTCCAATTTTTAAAAGATTTGCGTAAAGAAAAATATCGGTATTAAAATTAAACCTGGCTTAAAGAGAAACCGGGATTTTTGGCATAAGCTAATTGGCGGCGATAATCGGTAGGGGAGACCCCGGTTTGTTTTTTGAAGATTTTATTAAAGTAGTGGTAATCTTCGATGCCAATTTGGTGAACCACTTCTTGTAAAGAGATCTCGGGGTTTTCTAAAATAATGCAAGCAGAGCGCACCCGAATCCGGTTTAAATAAGTGGGAATTGACATTCCGGTCACCCGGTTAAATTGTTTGGTCAAAATATTTTGATCAAGATAAAAGCGGCTGGCTAGGTCAGCTGGTTCAATGCGTTTGTGATAATTGGAGTTTAAATGTAAGATAACTTGGTCAATGGTCTCCATATTTTCGTGTAAAAGAATTTCTTCGGATAAGGAGGGATTAGCTTTCAGACCGTTGGCATAGGATAAGAGTTGTAAAAAGACGGCCCGGCTGCGGCATTGCCAGAAGTAGTCATTTTCTTCAGTAAGCATGTCTTTAATTTCATCTAAAATGGCAGACATTTTGGCTAAAGTTTGATAATTAACATTTAGGTAGCCATTATATTTGGCAGTACGGAGTAAGAAGGGCTGCAGCCAGAAGAGATCCTGGAAATCGGATTTCAAAAAATCGGCTACTTCCCCCCGGATATTACTAAAATTAAAGAGACTATTAATAGTTGAAGGATGAAAATATATAGC
>JANQHU010000044.1 GCA_028282485.1 Bacillota bacterium | reverse complement strand
TCTCGCTAATACCCCAATATCTGATTTTACCATTCCGAAAGGAGTCATCTCGGGGATTGAGGTTTGTGCCGAAACAGGCCAACTGGCTACCCTAAATTGTCCGGAAATTTTTTACGGTTCTTACCTAGAAGGAACTGAACCACAAGAATCTTGCCAGAATCATAGTGATTATGAAACAGAATTTCCTTTAGAAGATCCTTTAAATTTGGAAAATCCGATGAACGCTCCGGAAAGTCAACCCGGTTTACCTGCCGAACTTATTAATGAGCCTAGCAATAACAATAACCCTTCACCTGCGGCTCCCAACTTAGAGACCACCAATAACAATAGCAATGATTCGACAACTGCGAACTCCTCCCGGGATATTTTACCCCCAAGTAAACCAAAAGCAAAGAAAGTTTTTCTAAATATTTGTGCCGAAAGCGGGCTCATCGCTGGTCCTCATTGTCCGCCCAACCAAACATATATTGAAGCTTTCTTAGAAAATGAGCAACCTACCGGCAATTGCGACATTCATCAGTTTTAAAAGAGGCTAAAAAAAGCCTCTTTTTTTGTTATTTTGCCCCCTAATTAAAATTATTAAGATCGCAAAAGAGCTTCCTTAAAGCCTTTTTTTCAATCCGGGAAACGTAAGAGCGGGATATACCCAGTAATTTAGAGATCTCTCGCTGAGTTTTAATAATCCCGTCAATTAAGCCATACCTTAGCTCAATCACTTTTCTTTCTCGTTTACTTAATTGTTTGATACGCTCCTTTAACTTCTCTTCTTCTAATAAATTTTCCACTTGTTCGGCTACTAATTCGGCATTAGACTCTAAAATATCAATTAAAGCAATTTCGTTTCCTTCTTTATCCGAGCCAATTGGTTCATATAAAAATAAATCGCTCTTATTCTTTTTAATCGCCCGTAAGTGCATTAAAATCTCATTTTCAATGCACCGGGCCGCATAAGTAGCTAATCTGGTATTCCGATTTCGCTTAAAAGTTCCGATCCCTTTAATTAAACCGATGGTGCCGATGGAAATTAAATCATCCGCATCTTCACCAGTACTATCGAACTTTTTCACAATATGGGCCACTAACCGTAAATTTCGTTCAATTAAAATATTACGCGCCTCTGCATCACCCGCCTCTAATGATTCTAATAAAGCAGTCTCCTCTTTTTCTGATAAGGGCGTGGGAAAAACATTACTATTTTGAATATACCCGAAAATGAATCCAAACCCTTCTGCCAATAAAGCAGTCACTTGCCCGAAAATGGGCATAATCATGATTTTTTGGCCACCTCCGCCTCTAAATTAGCTAATACTAACTTATGAAAAAGGCCCGGGTTTCGTGCCAGTCTTAATTTTAAAAATTTCTCCGGGACTTGCTTTAGACAGAAGGGTTTCAAAAACACAGCAAAAAAAGCTGCTTCCAGTTGAGAAAGACAGCTTTTTTTGTTTAAGGCCAATTTTTTGACTTTTTAAGTATCGATTCGCTCCCGATCCCGGAAGAGAAAACTAATGGCGTATAATCCGGCAAATCCTACTAAAGCATAAATTACCCGACTCACCATGGCAGTTTCGCCACCAAAAAGGTTAGCTACCAGATCATACTGAAATAATCCGACTAACAACCAGTTCAGGGCTCCAATGATCACTAATATTAATGAAAGTCGATCCAAATCTATTTCACCCCATTCTTTTTTTTAATAGTCTGACTAGAATGGAGTTATTTAATACTAAAAAAAACCGAACAGAAATTACCATTGGCTCAGTTCTTCCTAATGCCCGACATGGTCATTGGCTGGACCTTGCTGTTCTTGGACTACTTTTTGACGTTGGGCATCATTAAAGATATCGATCAAGACTCGGGCCGGAGTAGGCGACGGCTGAGGAGTCGGCTTGGGGCTCGGGCTGGTTTCCACTCGAATACTTCTGAGAATCACGATTTCGACCCGGCGGTTTAAAGCGCGACCATCAGCAGTAGCGTTGGAAGCTACCGGATGATACTCCCCATAACCGGCTGCGGAAAGGTTCTGGGCCTGATGGGG
>JANQHU010000002.1 GCA_028282485.1 Bacillota bacterium | reverse complement strand
GTCTGATAAGTCTTATAACCCCCGCTTAGATTTTTAATATTGGTAAATCCCTGTTGGGCGAGAATGCGATAAGCTGTATAACCCCTTAAACCTACTTGGCAAAAAAGGTGAATATTTTTATCTTTGGAGATTTCCGAGGTGCGTTCCCGCAAATCATCAATCGGAATGTTGATGGCCCTGGCAATGCTCCCTAAAGCAAACTCTTCGGGGGTGCGCACATCAATTAAAAGATCCTTTTCCGGATTCAACTCGGTTACTTCATTCCAATGAAAGATCCGGGCATCTTCTTTTAAAATATTGGCCGCGGTATAGCCAGCAATATTAATGGGATCTTTGGCCGAAGAGAAAGGAGGAGCATAGGCTAACTCTAATTTCTCCAGATCAAAGACACTCATTTTTGCTTGCAGAGCCGTTGCCAAGACGTCAATTCGTTTATCAACCCCAGCAAATCCCACAATCTGGGCCCCCAGAATTGAACCATTTTCCCGGTGGAAGAGGAGTTTAATTGACAGAGGTAAGGCTCCAGGATAATAAGCAGCATGGGAACCAGAGTGGGTAAAGGATTTTTCATAGGGAATCTGCCTTTGGATCAGGTTTGGTTCGTTATTGCCTACTAAAGCAACGGTTAGGTCAAATATTTTAGCAATGGCGGTACCTAAAACCCCGTGATATTGCTCTTTTTTACCGTAAACATTGTTAGCTGCGATCCGGCCTTGTTTATTGGCTGGGCCAGCAAGAGGCATCAACCGGGGTTGGCGGGAAATAAACTCTGTTACTTCAATGGCATCACCCACAGCATAAATATGGGGATCAGAGGTTTCTAGGTATTCGTTTACTAAAATACCTCCCGTTTGTCCGAGTTGTAAACCGGCTTCTTTAGCTAGCTTGGTTTCTGGTTTGACCCCGATTCCCATGATCACTAGATCAGCCTTTAAACGTTTTCCGCTCTGTAGGTCTACTTCTAGATGGGACTGGTTTTCTGTGAAAGACTTGACGCCGTCTTGCAGATATAATTTAATGTTTTTGGCTTGTAAATGCTGGTGGACCAGCGTCGCCATCTCCAAATCCAGCGGCCCAATTACATGATCAGCCAGTTCGACGATACTCACCTTTACTCCTAAGTGATGCAGGTTTTCGGCCACTTCCAGGCCAATAAAGCCCGCTCCTACAATTACCGCATGCTCCGGTTTCTGGTTATCGACATAATCTTTAATCCGGTAGGTATCCGGCACATTCCTTAAGGTAAAGATTTTTTTGGAATTAATGCCCGGCAGATTTGGTTTGACTGGTTCCGCTCCCGGGGCTAGAATGAGTTTATCGTAAACTTCTTCGTAGTGTTTTTTTCGCTGGCTATCATAGACGGTGACCTTCTTTTCGGCGGGTTCAATTTTAGTTACTTCCGAATGTATTCGAATATCCAGGTTAAAGCGTTGCCCCATTTTTTCCGGAGTTTGGACTAAAAGGGCCTCTTTATCTTTAATAACTTCACCGATGTAGTAAGGCAGACCACAGTTGGCAAAGGAGATATACTCGCCTTTTTCAAAGAGAATAATTTCGGCCTGCTCATCTAAGCGGCGCAAACGGGCTGCCGCAGTTGCTCCCCCGGCCACACCACCCACAATTATTATTTTTTGTTTACCCATCACTATTCATCTCCTTAATGTTAGTATTGAAGTTTCTATAATAAATAAATAGTTTCGAAAGTCTTTTTTTATGCAATATTTATATATTTAAATAATATAATATAAATTGTTGTTTGTCAAGTGTAATTAATTTTCTAAAAAAAGATATTAAAACCCGGTTATTAATGGTAAAATAAAAAATAGCTAATGAAAATTATGTGTTATATGATAAGCAATTGTAGAGAAGTTATTTTGGGAGCTGACAATGTTAAAAAAATTACCCCTTGGAATTCAAACTTTTAGCGAATTAATTACAGAAAATTACATCTATGTAGATAAAACCGAATATATTCATAAACTGATGCAAGGTAAATATTACTTTTTC
>JANQHU010000472.1 GCA_028282485.1 Bacillota bacterium | reverse complement strand
TTCTTTTCTGTTGTTTCAATTAATACTTGGGATTCTTTTTGTTTTTTTTCCCAATTTGCTTTGGCTTTTTGGGCATCACCGAGATCACTACTAATCTTTTGACGGCGTTCTGCCAAAATTTTTTGAAGCGGCTTATACAGTAGTTTAACTAAAACCGCCATAAAAACAGCGAAGTTAACTACTAAGGCTATTAGTGTTCCAGAATGGACTGCTATTTTCATATCCTTCTATACCCTTCTACTAGTGTGATTTTAACCTTAATGTCCTAAGCCACCTAATAACATAAACGCAATAACAATAGAGATAATCGGAATTGACTCAACCAAACCAATCCCAATTAACATCGCCGTAAATAACTTTGGTTGCATTTCCGGTTGTCGCGCCATATTATCCAAAGCTGCGATTACAACTTTTGAATCCGAATACGCCGCCATTGCACTTGCTGCTACACAAATTGCTCCAATTGCCAATACCTTCCAGACTGCTAAATCCATCTTAAAAATTACCTCCTCAAATTTTTTTAATTACAAACTAACTAATATTAATGTTCATCGTGTACAGATACTCCCGTATATGACACGCTAAGCACAGTAAAAATATAGGCTTGAATTGTTCCAATTGCTACGCTTAACATTAACCAAAAAATTGGTGCTCCAAAACGAAAATTTTCGGTTAAGACTTCTAATAAAACCTCGCCGGCAAAGATATTACCAAACAACCTCAAAGCTAAAGTTAAGGGCCGGGTGGCTAACTCCATTAAATGAATCGGTAAAAAAAAGGCAAAGGGTTCAATATAATGTTTTAAGTAAGCTTTAATTCCGTTTTCTCTAATACTAATATATTGCATCCAAATCAAGACCAGAAGAGCCAATCCCAAAGTCACACTTACTTCCCGAGTAGGAGAGGCCATCATCGGTACTAATCCTAATTGGTTAGAAATCAAAATGAAGATAAAGATCGAACCGAAAAAATAACAATACTTAACGCCTCTTTTACCTAACCCACCCACTAACATATCTTCAATAAATTGAATAAACATTTCCATTAAACTCTGCCAACCAGTGGGGATTAAGTTTATTTTTCGGGTTGCTAACCAAGAAATGAGAATAATAATTCCCATGGTAAGCCAGGTCATAATCATGATCCAAAGATCAACTTCAAAACCAAAGAGATTAATTATATTACCGTGGATTTCCATTAGACCATTCCTTCCTTTTTCACGACAAAGGATGTTGCCAAATTAAGTAACGGGATCATTAATAAAGTTAAAGCAAACAGATAAGCTTCATTAGCAGCAAACCAGTAAAAAGCAAATTTCAGATAAGCAAAAATCAGACAAACCCGCACTAACATACCACCAACAATACTTAAAACCAACTTGTTTAATTTCGGTTTTTTAATTAGTTGCATGCGTAATATTTGCCATAAACTATCAGTAGCTACGGCCACAATCCCTAACAGTAGTGCTCCTAAACTACCCTGGAGTTTACCTCCTAAGACAAAACTGAGTCCCAAAATTATTACTATACCTAAACCAACCATCATTTTTTTCATTTTCATGATTCTTTACCCATACCTTTGGCGGCTATAATAAAAAACTCAATTAATCCCAAAAATAATCCAATAAATATACCCCACAGGGCCATATTGCTCCACCCTAATTTTTTTTCTAAAAAATTTCCTAAATAATACCCACCCGCTACCGTAATTCCCATATTCAAACTCAGTCCGCCATACAAAGCAAGACTCTGCCACATATAATTATTTTTGCGTTGAGCAATATCTTTTTTTTTATCTTTCATTTTTTTACATCTCCATTTTCATAAAACACACAATTATTTTATCGTCAAAATGTCCCATTAGTTTAGAAGAATTTTAAAAATTTTTTAGATTTTTTATTTTCCCGGAATAAAAGCTACCAATTTCTCCAATACTAGAGCAAAATGATCAGATAAAAGCTGTATTCTGGATATTATTTAAAATCTATTCCTTCAAGTTTGTTCTTTTTTTAACAAACATCAAATCGTAATACCTAATATTTATAGTTTTATTAAATGACTTTATTTTATAACAATTCACATAAAGTTGACAACACCAAAAATAAGTCATATTTCCTTAAAAATAGCCGTAATCACCTAAAAATATCCTATTTTCAGGTGATTACTCTAAATATCTACTCTATTCTATTTCTAACTATACCAAATTTATTCTTAATAAATTTAATAACTCTGTCACCCAACTATTTTGGTTCTTCAGTCAGGGCATTTACTTCAACGGCTTTGGGGGCTAATTTGTTATCATAATGAGGAGCCGCAATGACTTTAACCGCGGTAAAGGGCCAAAAAATAAAAACGGCTTTACCCACTACATTTTTGAGAGGAACCAAGCCTACTTCCGGATCGCGGCTATCTTTGCTCCAATTACGATTGTCACCCATCACAAAAACACGATCCATGGGTACGGTGGTCATTTTGTAATCCTGATTAATTTTCAATTCATTTAAGTAGTCTTCTTTTAATTCCACACCGTCAACGTAGACTTTTGAATTCCAAATATATACTTCTTGATTTGGTCCGGCAATGACCCGTTTAATATATTTTCGCCCCGGTTCTTTAGGGGGCTTTAAGACAATAATATCTCCCGTCTGGGGTCTGGTAAACCAATAAATAAACTTGTTAACAATTAGTCGTTCTCCATCTTGAAGTGTGGGTTCCATGGAGGTGCCTTTTACTAAAAATGATTGAAAAATAAAGACAATAATAAACAAAATAGTAATCACTGCAATAGCAAAAGCCTCAATATTTTCGCGGAATTCCGATTTTTTAATTTCCAACATGGAACTAACCGCCCTCCTTAAAACTAAAGATAGTAAACGCATCTTTTCTCAAATCATCAATGCGTTTACTATACTTAAAATAATAGCTAGGAATAATTTTACTTAATAATTCGCTTTTCTTTAATCCGAGCCGATTTTCCAGAACGTTCACGTAAATAATACAATTTAGCTCTGCGTACTTTACCTTTGCGAACTACTTTAATTACAGCTAACATGGGAGAATGTACTAAAAAAGTTCTTTCTACTCCGATACCTTGTGAAATTTTGCGCACAGTAAAGGTTTCCCTTAATCCCCCGTTTGAACGGCGTAACACAACACCTTCAAAAACCTGGATTCGTTCTTTTCCTCCTTCAACAACCTTCACATGTACTTGCACGGTATCCCCGGGTGCAAAATTAGGTATATCTGAACGAAGCTGTTCTTTTTCAATAGCATCAATAATATTACTCATCTTCCGAAAGACCTCCTTTCTAAAATCAATAACACCATATAATTTATTAGTTAAATATTCATTAAAAAATTATAATTCTTCCGTTAAATTACGTTTTCGACACAAAAAAGCAAGTTCCTCTTCTGATAATTGCTCTTCCTTTAATAAATCCGGTCTTCGCTCTGCTGTTCTTAGGATAGCTTGTTCCCGACGCCACTCTTCAATCATTTTATGATGACCACTCAATAAAATATCAGGAACCCTCTGGCCTTCAAATTCAACTGGCCGGGTATACTGGGGATAATCTAATAAATTCTCCGTAAATGAATCATATTCAGCCGAGTCGGAAGCACCTAAGACTCCCGGAAGCAAACGGGTAACTGCGTCAGCAACTACCATCGCTGCTAATTCGCCGCCAGTTAAAACGTAATCACCAATTGATAATTCCAAGTCCACATAAGTACGAATTCGCTCGTCAAAGCCTTCATAATGCCCGCAGATCAGTATTAAATGTTGCTCCTTGGCTAATTCCCGAGCCATCTTTTGTTTAAAGACCTTTCCTTGAGGCGTCAGTAAGACAACTCGCCCGGGAGGGGTATCTTTTTTTACAGCATTCAAACACCGAAAAATCGGTTCTGGTTTTAAAACCATTCCACTTCCACCACCGTAGGGAGTGTCATCTACACAGTGATGTTTATCCGTGGTGAATTCCCGATAATTAACATAACGCAGCTCAATTATTTTTTTTTCCTGAGCCCGTTTCATAATACTTGATTCCAAGGGACCATTAAACATTTCTGGAAAAAGGGTAAGTATTTGAAATAGCATTTCTTCAATCATCAACCAATCCCGGCGGCAAAAGAACACTCATCCTTTTATCAGCCAAATTAATTTCTTGAATCACTGTTTTCAAGGCGGGGATAAGAATTTGTTCAGTTTTATCGGCAACCACATAGACATCATTAGAGCCAGTTTGGATAATTTCCTTAATGATACCTATGAATTCTCCTTCTAGGGTATAAACATTCAGGCCGCAGATCTCATCGTGGTAGTATCTCCCCTTAGGAAGCTTTGGTCTTTCTTTACGCGGAATATACAAGAGACCACGCCCTAAATCTTCCGCGGCAGTTAAAGTATCAATCCCCTTTAATTTTAATAAAATTCCACCCTTAAAGGAACGATAACCCTCAATAAATAATTCATTAATGAAATCATTTTTTTTCCAATAAACTCTTTTTACTTCACCAAAACGGGAAATAGCATCAGTTAAAGGAACTACTTTTAATTCCCCACGAACTCCATGAGCTTTAACAATCTCGCCGATAGCAATTAAATCCAAATTATCCATCATCAACCACTCTATTGATTAGCAATTTCTACGGAAATTTTTTGATTATTATGAGCCGCCCATGATTTCACTACTGTTCGAATTGCTTTAATAATCCGGCCTTGTTTACCGATTATTTTACCCACATCTTCTTGATTAACGGTAATTTCCAACAGAGTATGATCATTCCGAGATATGGATTTTACTTCAGCTTCCTCCGGATGATCAACTAATGCTTTTATAACCTGTAGAACTAATTCTCTCATTTCTTAGGTTAACACCTCGCTCATCTCTACAGAACTAACTAAATACTCAGGCAATTACACCAGCATTCTTCAATACTTTTTTGGCAGTTTCAGAAGGTTGTGCTCCTTTTTGTAACCAATCATTTGCCTTATCAACATCAACAACTACTTTAGCCGGTTCTGCTAAGGGATCATAATAACCAATTATTTCAATAAAACGACCATCACGCGGCGCCCGGGAATCAGCGACGATCAAACGATAAAAAGGACGTTTTTTGGCTCCCATTCTTGTTAATCGAATTTTAACCACTATCTCACCCCCCTTCATTAAAAAATTTTTGTAACTTCTAACAGTTAAAAATAAAAATTTAGTATTTCTCGCTTATATTATTAATTCCAAAAAGGCATTTTCGGCATTTTTCCTTTGCCTTTTTTCATTTTACCCTTACCAACATTACCTTCACTAAACTCCGCAAACTGTTTCATCATTTTTCGGCTCTGTTCAAATTGATTCAACAGCCGATTAATATCACTAATTGTAGTCCCGGAGCCTTTAGCAATTCGTTTTCTTCTACTACCATTAATTACTGAAGGGTTTAAACGTTCCTGGACAGTCATCGATTGAATAATCGCTTCAATCTTTACTAATTCTTTCTCATCAACTTGAACCCCTTTTAATTGTTTAGTCATATTTCCGGGTAACATCTCTAAAATATTTTCCAAGGGTCCTAATTTTCGCATTTCCCGCATTTGTTCCAGGAAGTCTTCCAAATTAAACTCGGCTTTCCGCATTTTATGCATCATTTTTTTTGCTTTGTCTTCATCCACATTAGCGGTGGCTTTTTCGATCAAGGTCAATACGTCACCCATGCCTAAAATCCGGGAAGCCATTCGCTCCGGATAAAAGACTTCTAAATTATCCATTTTTTCACCGCTACCCGCAAACTTAATCGGACAATTAGTAACTGCTCTCACCGATAAAGCGGCCCCACCTCTGGTATCACTATCGAGCTTGGTTAAAATAATACCAGTCAAATTCAAAGCCTTCTTAAAGGAATCAGCCACATTAACAGCATCTTGACCAGTCATGGCATCTATCACTAATAAAATCTCTGTCGGGGCGACATCACTCTCAATATCCTTTAGCTCATTCATCAACTCTTCATTAATATGCAAACGGCCAGCCGTATCAATAATGACCACATCTTTTTGATAAGACTGAGCATACTCGAGCCCATTATTAGCGATCTCCACCGGAGTTGCTCCTTCGGCCATACTAAAAACTGTTACATCAATTTGTTTCCCCAAAACCTGTAATTGTTTAATAGCTGCCGGGCGATAAATATCTGCCGCAACTAACAAAGGGCGTTTGCCTTGTTTTTTTAACATTCCCGCCAACTTGCCGGCAGTACTGGTTTTCCCGGCTCCTTGTAAACCCACTAACATAATTACTGTAGGGGGATTATCGGCAAAGGTTAACCGCTCTTCTTTTACTCCCATCAGTTCGGTTAAAGCATCCGAAACAACTTTAATTACTTGTTGGGCCGGAGTTAGACTATTTAAAACTTCTTGGCCCACTGCTTTTTCTTTCACTTTATTGACAAAATCTTTAACCACTTTATAATTAACATCTGCTTCTAATAAGGCTAATCTGACTTCCCGCATGGCTTCTTCAATATTTTTTTCCGTCAGCCTGCCTTGCCCGCGTAATTTCTTAAAAACAGTTTGTAATTTACTGGAAAGATTCTCAAAAACCATTTCCTATCTCCTATCAACTATAATTCTTCATTCTTCAAAAAGGTATTTTATTAAATATCTATCAAATTGGTCAACTTTTGATTAAGTATTTTTAACTCTTCCGTTAAATGAGGGTCATTTTCACATTTATTATAAATATTTCTGAACAATTGGTAAATGTTAATTAACTCTGCTCTTTGTTTCATATACCTAGCAACTAAGCCTAGCTTTTCTTCATAATCAGCCATCAGCTTCTCACTGCGCTGTAACAAATCATGAATTGCTTGCCGGGAAACGCCTTCTTTCTCCGCGATTTCAGCTAAGGACCAGTTTTCTAAATGATATAATTCTACCGCCTGAGATTGTTTAGCAGTTAATAAGCCCCCGTAAAAATCGTAAAGCATACTATTGTGAATCAACTGCTCCAAAGTTTCTTCCTTACGTTTGGTCACCTTTCCTCCATGTCAAGTATATTCACTTAACATATTAATTATAGTCAGCCAATACCAGTTTGTCAAGTGTTTTCTTTTGACAAGGGGTATATTACGTGATAATCTCCTGTAGAAATTATTCAAAAACCCAAAACCTTCTTTACAATTTTGTTAACTTTGGCATCTAAGCCTTGCAACTTAAACTAAGTTTTAATATAATTAAATTCGCAATTGAGCACAACTAATTTTTGCAATATTACAAATTAATAACAAACAATATAAAGAATAAAGGAGCCCCTAACCCATGGCATCAACCCCCAATCCTAACCCCATCTACAACGGGGTGCAACTAATCACCCCCTACCCGGACTTTCCCCTGACGGAGCTCCGGATCGAGCAACGGCCTAACCAACATGCCACGCTTTATTGCAAAGGCCCGATCACCGTGGAGACTGCCGATACTTATTTAACTGCTTCCCGGGCTGGAGATCGGA
>JANQHU010000458.1 GCA_028282485.1 Bacillota bacterium | reverse complement strand
GGGCATGATGCTTTGGATGGCCCGAGGATTAGGAATTGCTTATCGGAGACAAAAAGAGGGGGCTTGGTGTGACCGAGAGTTACTTGACGAAAGAGTAAGCCTCTTGCAAAATAAAAAATGTATGATTTTAGGCTTGGGGCAGATTGGTCGGTACGTGGCTCGCTTGACTAAAGCTTTTGGAATGTATAATTTGGGAGTAAAACGGGAGATTAGCCAGGCAGAAGCCTGGGTGGATGAGTTAGTCCCTTTTCAAGATTTTCGAAATTTTTTACCCCAGATTGACCATCTGGTAGTTATCTTACCCAAGGACCCTGCGACTGATGAAATTATTAATAAAACTACTTTGGGACTAATGAAACAGACGGCTTTTCTTTATAATGTCGGCCGGGGTAATTGTATTAACGAAGCGGATTTGTATGAAGTTTTAAAAGAGCAAAAAATTAAAGGGGCTGGTTTGGATGTTTTTCAGCAAGAACCATTGTCTTCAGAAAGCCCTTTACGCGGCTTAAGTAATGTTTTGCTGCTCCCCCATGCCTCGGCCTTTGCCCCGGAGTATTACGAGCTGTATTATCAAGAATTTCAGAGTGATTTTCAGGATTATTTTAGCCAAAAGAAAAATTTTTGACGAGGAGTTCAGGGTGATTAATAGTACTGCCAATAGTTTGTGTAAATTGGTAAAAAAATTACACTATAAAAAAGGTCGTTTGGAACACAAACTATATTTAGCAGAAGGAACACATTTACTCCAAGAGGCCATAAAAAGCCAGATCCCGATTCAACAAATTGTCTGGACGGCGAAGTTTCGGGATTCGGCAGTGGGGCAGAGCCTTGCGGCACAAATCCCGGGCAACGTGGCCCCGGTAGCAGTTAGTGAAGCAGTTTTTCGAAAAATTAGCGAGACCCAGCATCCCCAGGGAGTCTTAGCCTTAATTGCCAGCCCACCCCTTCAGCAACCGGATTTTGCGCAAATCAAGTTAGGCTTGGTCTTAGATGGTATTCAAGATCCGGGTAATCTGGGAACCATTATGCGCACTGCTTGGGCTGTCGGCGTTGATGCCCTGTTATTTCTGTCCAATACGGCGGACCCTTATCAAGGAAAAGTGGTTCGGGCCAGTATGGGAGGAATTTTTTTTCAAAAGATATACCAAGATTTAGATATTCATGAAGTTTGCCAGCAGGCAAGGCGAAATCAGGTGCAAATTATTGCCGGAACTCCGTTAGCCAAAACTACTTTATTTACAGTTGATTTGAAACCGCCGACTCTAATCGTAGTTGGCAATGAAGGGAGTGGTTACAGTTCAAAATGGGATGATAATTTGATCCAAAAAGTAACTATT
Source organism: Bacillota bacterium (assembly GCA_028282485.1). GTDB lineage: Bacteria > Bacillota > UBA4882 > UBA8346 > UBA8346 > JANQHU01. Next base: position 938 of record JANQHU010000458.1, on the reverse strand, counting down.
CCCCAACCCGGAAAGGCGGAATCTCTAAATGTAGCGGTATCAGCAGGGCTTTTTCTTTATGAAGCAATTCGACAACGAATGTTTAGTTAGGCCCTTGTAAAAAACAATAAGCTTTGATATAATAATTCTATAAAGGATAGTTACCGTTTTCACGACCGATAGTTAGTGAAAAAGGGGATGATTAAAATGAAATTATCAGCAGACTTTTTTTGGAAGGTTTTTGAAACTACGGGTTCAATTACAGCGTACATGATTTATCGGGATATGGTGAAGACCCCTTTGCAAGTTTTGTAAAATATTTCAAGAACTTGCAAGCTGTAAAATTAAAAAAATAGCAGTAACTTTTAGCTTAAAGCGTTGATGACGGAAAGTACTTTCATTTTGATTAAGTACGGTACAGGGAAAAAAGCCGTGATTGGAAGCTTTTTCCGTACTAATGAGAGGAAGTTCCCGTTGGAGCTGCAGACTGAATGAATACATAAAGTATTTTATTAGGTTGTGCCGGAAATCCACCGTTAGCAGGATTAGGTATCGAAGTTTTTCTGACTTCCGTACTGAACAATGAGTTTAATTTGGGTGGTACCACGAAATAAGGCCTTTCGTCCCAAAAGAGGGAGAAAGGTTTTTTTGTTTTTTTAGGAGGGATAAATGATGAAAGCCAAATTAGAAGAATTACAAATTCAAGCGTTAGCAGAAATTGCCCAAGTGGATAGTAGTAATTGCCTCAACGAGATTCGGGTGCGTTATTTAGGAAAAAAAGGCTCCTTAACGGTTGTGCTGCGAGGAATGGGAGCTTTAGAACCTAAGGAGCGTCCCCTGATTGGCCAACTAGCTAATCAGATCCGTGCGGCAATTGAAGCGGCTTTAAATGAGAAGGCAACGCTGTTAGCGGCTCAAGAACAAGCAGAAAAATTAGCAAAAGAAGCAATTGATATTTA
>JANQHU010000144.1 GCA_028282485.1 Bacillota bacterium | reverse complement strand
TTTTAGATGATACTTTTCTAAAACCCCTGAAAAATACGGCCAAGCGGCATGATATTATTGCTATTGGCATTGAAGACGAACGGGAATGGCAAATACCGCCGTTAGGATTAATAGAATTTGAAGATTGTGAAACAGGGGAAACTTTACTGTTAGATACGAGCCAGCCCCAATTTCAAAAAAATTTCTCCCCATGCTCTAAACATCAAAAGGCAGCACTAACCAAAGAGTTTCAGAGTAACCAAATTGATTACATTCGCCTCCAAACGGGAAGTTCGTATCTCGAACCTTTACAAAAGTTTTTTTTAGAACGAGAAAGTCGGTTACGTTAATTAAGGAGAGTTGTTAACTTATGGCCTGGTTTCCCCCAAAATTGATGAAAAAAGTTTGCCAAATATTAGGGATAACTTTCGGGTTACTCCTTTTCTTTAGTTTAGCTTGGTGGAGCCACCACTATCTCTTTCCACCGCCCTTATCTATAGCTAAAGAAGAGCCGATTGCCGGACGACTGGTTTTAGAAAAAGAAGCTCCTTTTCAGATTGGGGACTTAATTCAGCTTACTTTAGAAATTGAAAGTCGCCATGGAATATCTTATCAAATGCCTAAACTTACAACAGGAAATCTTGGTTCTTTAGAAATAAAGCGTACTGGCCTTCCCTTAGAAGAAAGACGACGCGGTGGTAACTTGCGGCAGATCCATTATACTTTAACCTCCCTGGAGGTTGGGGAACACGAAATAAGCGACTTAACCATTCATTACCAAACCGCTGCCGGAACCGAAAAAAAATATTCTATCGCTCCATTAAAAATTAAAATTAAATCGGTGTTGCCACCAAATCTTTCCTCTGAGGAACTTTTGGCTTTACAAATCAAAGGGGCCAAAAAGCCCCTACCCTTACCACCTCAGTGGAAATATTTGATAATTGGCATTCTGCTAACGCTGATCATTTGCTTAATTATTTTTATTTTACCTAAAGTAGCCCTGTTTAATAAAGCTAAAAAAATTTTAGAGCCTTTCGAAATTAACGTAGCTGCTAAAGAACCCGCCCATCTGGTAGCCTTACAAAAACTAGACAAAATTAAGGGGCAAAAATATTTAGCAAAAGGCCATTATCTTCAGTATTACCGTGATTTAAGTGACTGCATCCGCGAATATCTAGAAAATCGCTTTCACATTCGGGCCTTAGAAATGACTACTCCCGAGTTTTTGGCTCACTTGCTCCAAAACAACTCTTTATCAACCAAGGTCAAACATTCTCTGCAAGGTTTTTCGGAAATGGCAGACCTAGTGAAATTCGCCAAACATATGCCTGGCCCGTTGCAAGCTGAGCAGGATTTTCAACTAATTGAAGACATCATTGATCTCACTAAAGAGGAACCAGCTCCAAATAATAATCAAAATAATCACAGCGATCAAAAATCCTCTCCTTAAGGAGCAAAAAAGATGATTTTTCATAACCCACAGTACTTTTGGTTACTTTTTTTGTTACTACCGCTATTTTTTATCAAGAAACCATCTGGCAACTCCCGGGGGAGCTTGCTTTATTCTAGTATCAGCCTGTTGCTGAAACCACCAAAATCCTGGCGCGCCAAAGGCGAGGCCCTGTTACCTTGGCTGCAAATTTTAGCAGTAATTTTATTAATAACTGCTCTCGCCCGGCCCCAGGTAGGCGTAAAACAAACCATGATTCACCGCCAAGGAATTGACATTATTCTTGCCTTGGACGTCTCTACTAGTATGTTAGCCGAAGACTTTATTGATCAAGGCCAAAGAGTTAATCGGTTCCAGATAGTTCGAGAAGTAGCCGGCGATTTCATTCAAAAACGGCCACAGGATCGGATTGGCATAGTAATCTTTGCCGGTCGGCCTTATATTCTCTCGCCCCTCACCTGGGATCATGAATGGTGCCAAAAACGGTTAGATGAAGCCTATCCTGGCATGATCGAAGACGGAACTGGGGTGGGCTCCGCCTTAATGACCGCGGTGAACCGTCTCAAAGATTCCTCTGGGAAAAGCAAGGTGATCATTCTCTTGACTGATGGTAATAATAACACCGGAGCTACCCCTCCGGCTACTGCTGCTGAAGTGGCAAGTAGTTTACAAATCATCGTTCACACCATCGGGGCTGGCTCAAAAGGCCCGGTTCCTTATCCGGTGCTGGATAGTTTTGGCCAGAAGTCTTATCAATATTCCACCTTTGATTTAGATGAAGCTTTATTAAAAGAAGTCTCCCAAAAAACCAACGGCCAGTTTTTTTTGGCCACCAATACCAAAACTCTCAAAGCGGTCTTTAACCGCATTGATAAAATGGAAAAAACCCAGATTAAAATGCCTGATTACCGGGATTATCACGAGCTCTACCCTTACTTTTTAAGCGGTGCTTTGCTTTTATTAATCTTGGAATTTCTCTTAAGCCATACAGTCTTACGGAGGCTACCATGAGTTTCGCTAATCCTAATCTCCTTTTTTTATTAATATTACCATTAATCATCAGTGGTTTATATTATCATTTTAAATTAAAGCGCCACCAAGATCTGCAGATCTTTGCCGAGGCTAATTTATTGCCGCAGCTAACTAGCCTAAAAGGGGCCAAACTGAACTTCTTTCGTTTTTTACTGCGCTTAATCAGTATGACCTTCATAATTTGGGCCTTAAGCGGACCACTCTGGGGGCATGCTTGGCAAGAAGTCAAACAACAAGGTTTAGAAATAGTCTTTGCCCTGGATACTTCCAAAAGTATGCTGGCTACTGATATTAAACCAACTCGTTTCCAACGGGCCAAATTAGCCATTAAAGATCTGGTCCAAAACCTCCAGGGGGATAAAGTGGGTTTAGTCGCTTTTGCCGGGACCAGCTTTTTGCAATGCCCCCTTACTTTTGATTATAATGCTTTTAATATTTCCTTAAATGCTTTAAACAACCAGAGTATCCCCCGCGGGGGAACCGCCATTGCCGCAGCGATTACTACCGCTACTAAGGCTTTTGACTCCGGAGAGTCGGATAATAAAATTTTGATTCTGATTACTGATGGCGAGAATCATGAAGGTGATCCGGTGGTGGCCGCTACCGAAGCCGCAAAAAACGGGATTCATATCTATCCCATTGGGATAGGTAGCCCGGAAGGAGAATTAATTGCTTTCAAAAACACCCATGGTGGTCTTTCTTACTTGAAAGATTCCGCCGGCAACGTGGTAAAGACTGCCTTAAATGAAGCAGTTTTAAAGAAGATTGCCGACTCCGGAAAAGGATTATATCGCCGTGCTGCCGGCCCTTCCCTTGGTTTGGAGGAACTATACCAAAACAATTTAAATCAGTTAACCAAAACCGAATTAAAAAGCCGCTGGCAAAAAAGACAGATTAACCGCTTTCAATGGCCTCTATTCTTAGCTTTGCTATTAATAATATTTGAATTATTTATCGGAAAGGTGGCCTCACATTCCCGTGAAAAATAAATACCAGCTAATTATTGGAATTACCCTGGGAAGCATTATCCTAATTTCCCTGTGGTTTACTTTTCGGGAAAAATGGCAAATAGACCAGGCTAATCAGTTATTCTCCCAGGGCGACCTGATTGGGGCCAAACCCCGGTATGCCCAATTAACTAAAGACTTGCCAAAGTCACCCTTTGCTTCTCATAATTTCGCTCTCTGTCTTTATCAAACGAAAAACTACCCTGAGGCTGTAAAAAACTGGACCCAAACCACTGAATTATTAGCGAAAACCAAAAAAAATTCTTCAGAAACTAGAGCCTTATTAGTTAACCATACTTATTACCATCAGGGGAATACCTTTTTTCAGCAAGCAACTGAACCAGAAACAGCCACCCCCCATCACTCCACCACCAAAGGGGAGGTCGCTAGCAAAAATCTATTTACGAAAGCTTTAGCCAGTTATCAAAAGGCGATCACCGCTGATCCTACAGATATAGCGGCTAAATACAATTATGAACTTACCCGGCTCAGACTCAAAGACCTTGAGCAAAAACAAAAAGAAAAAGAGTCGCCCAAAAAAGAATCCCAAAACGATTCCAAGCAATCACCAGAAAAAGCAAAGCAAAATAATCAGCAAAAATCAGGTGGCCAAGAAAAATCCGACCAAAATACTAACAAGCAGTCACCTTCAAAAACTGATAACCTCCAAAAAGAAGCGCATCAACAACAACAAAAAAACACAACCGGCCCCCAAAAAGAAGCGGCCGCAAAAAAGCAAGAGCTCACACGCGCTCAAGCCGAAGCCCTACTCCAAAATGCTGCCAATAACGAACTCTATCAAGGGCCCCTGCTTAATTCTAATAACAACGAACCCACCGCGGGCAAAGATTGGTAATAAGTAAAGGAGTATTTTATGAGATATTATCATCCCAAAATTAGCTGCTGGTTAATAATCACTACTATTTTGTTACTTGGTTTTACAAATAATTGCCAAGCCTTAACAGCTAAGCTGGTACTCTCCCCCGAGGAAATAGCTCTGGGTGAAACTACCCAATTAACCCTCTCTGTTACAGGGGCTAATAATGCTCGCCCCCAAATTGAAGAACCGGCGGGATTAAAGTTCTACCAACAAGGTTCTTCTACTCGCATTAATGTCATCAACGGACGTTTTTCGGCCTCAAGTGTTTATACCTATCAGATAACAGGCAACCAAGTAGGCCAATATCAGTTAGGCCCTTTTCAAGTAACCGCCGGAGGAAAAACCTGCACTACTAATGTAGTCACACTTCAGGTAACCAAAAATTCTACTAAATTACCAACCAATATTCCTGATAACAACAGCTCTAACAATACCAATCCAGCACCACTTTTTTTAAAATTACAGCTTGAGAGCACCCGTTTTTATGTCAAAGAGGCCATCCCTTTAAAAGTCTACCTGTATATTCGAGAAGATACCCAGGTTGAGAATAATATTAATTATCCGAAGATCAAGCTGCCTTCTTTTGCAGTCCACAAAGCGGGCAAAGTGACTACCAAAGAAGTCCTGGTGCAGGGAGTCGCCTACACTGTGGTGGAATTTCCTTATCTAGTTTCCACTTA
>JANQHU010000399.1 GCA_028282485.1 Bacillota bacterium | reverse complement strand
TTCCATACACCGGGCGGCTCCGGAACCGTCTGGAGCAGGGGAAGTCATATGGTAAGCATCACTATTCATGCCAAAACCAGTGATCTCGGCGTAAATCTTTGCGTTTCTTTTCTTAGCATGCTCTAATTCTTCTAAGATCAGGATTCCGGCCCCTTCGCTCATAATAAACCCATCCCGGTTTTTATCAAAGGGACGACAAGCTTTTTGCGGCTGATCATTCCGGGTTGAAAGAGCTTTCATATTGGCAAAACCGGCAACACCTAAAGGAATTATGACCGATTCGGATCCGCCACTAACTACTGCATCAGAATCACCCCTTTTAATAAGGTGATAAGCTTCGCCAATGGCATGACTTCCGGTAGCACAAGCAGTTACCGGGGAAAAATTGGGGCCCTTGGCGCCAAAACGGATCGAGATTTGGCCCGGAGCTAAGTTAATAATTCCCGCCGGAACAAAGAAAGGAGATACTTTGGCGGTTCCCTGGTTAACACAAATATCTTCATAATTACAAATGGTTTCTAAGCCACCCATCCCGGAACCAACCACAACCCCAACTCGTTCCGCATTGGTTTCGTTGATCTCTAATCCGGAATCACGCAGGGCTTCATCAGCGGCGGCAACGGCATATTGGATAAAACGATCCATTTTTTTTATTTCTTTTTTTCCAATGAACTTGGTTGCTTCAAATCCCTTAAGTTCACCGGCTATTTTGGTACTTAGTTTGGTAGTGTCAAATCGGGTAATTAAATCAATTCCGGATTGACCTTTTAATAAAGCATTCCAGTTAGTAGGAGTGTCTAATCCCAAGGGAGTTAGTAGACCAATTCCTGTAATTACAACTCGACGCTTCAATAGATGTCACCCACTTTTTTTCAGTTTTGATTAAATTAATAATTAACAATTAAGTTTAAAAATTATATTTTAGAAACTTTGACACGAAAAATATATCATTAAATCGATTAAATGTCAAATTAAATGGTAAATTATAGTAATTAAAAAGAAAAAGAACTAAAACCATGGAGGATTTAGTTCTGAAAACGGGTAAAAATTATTTTAATTCTTTAGAAGTAGTTAATAATTATGGTGATTTATTTTTGGGGATCATTTTTTGCCACAAGCAATTTCAAGCTATAATTAATAATATAGAAGAAATTTTAGCATCGGATGAACTTTTGGTTAAGAATAAGTTATTGTAAAATTAAATTTTAAAAAAAAGGGGTTAGTTAATTGCAACGTTGCTTATATTATGATAATATATATAAATTATATGCTGTATATTTATAAATAATTAAGATATAAATGGATTTGTTTAGAATTAATATCCAAAAAAAGCGAGGAGATTAAGTGATGATCATTTTCCGAAAAGCAAAGATGTCCGATGTGGAAAAACTACATACTTTAATTAATGAACAGGCGCAGCAAGGTTTAATGTTAGCCCGTTCCCGGAACGTGCTTTATGAAAATATTAGAGAATTCACGATTGCTGTCGAAGCAGCCGAGGTCCTCGGGTGTGGCTCTTTACATATTGTTTGGGATAATTTGGCGGAGATTCGGGCACTGGCGGTCAAAGACACTCACCGGGGGCAAGGAATTGGGAAAAAAATCATTGCTGAATTATTACAAGAAGCTCGGGAGTTAGAAATCAGCAAAGTTTTTGCCTTAACCTATCAGGCTGATTTTTTTCAAAAATGTGGTTTTGCTGAAGTACATAAGGAAGAAATGCCGCATAAAGTATGGAAAGAATGCATTAACTGCCCCAAGTTCCCTAATTGTGATGAAGCCGCCTTTGTTCGGGAAATTTAGGAGCAGTCTTTTAGCAATTTTTGGCCATTAGCAAGAGTTTTTAGTTAATTTGGTCCCACAAAAAGGGCAATGGTGAATAATGAGGGAGTAGTTGCAGATTTCTTTAGCTTCAAAAGGAGAGTTATTAGCCAATACAGCTTTCTCAATATCTCGTTGTCTAATCTGGAAGCGCCAGGTATTATTTAAGCGATAGATTGAATAATTAAGGTATTCTGGTTTTAAATAATTATTAAAGTCTTGACATTCATGAAGGGCGTAGGCCATGCAGAGATAGGCTTTAATAGCATAATTAAGAGTGTCGTCCGTAGTATCATCTAGGCCCTGGGGAAGGGCCATTACTCTTTGTAAAATAGTTTCAAGTTGGATGCGTTTTTGAGGGTAATTATCCCAATAAACGGGATTGAGCCGGAGAATATTAACTAACAAGTCACCGGAATAGAGGCCGCTTTCTGTTAAAGGATCATTTTCGAGATGGCTTAGCGCTATGGGGACAAGATGCTCAAGGCTAATATTCTGCCCCAGCATCAGGCGGAAATCTTCTTTGGTGAAATTAAGCAAGGGTTTTTTACGTAATTGATAACATTTAGTAATTATTTCGGAAGTATACTGGGGATCACCCCAGTCGTTATTTTCTAATTCCGTTAGAGTTTTCTTTAAATTTTGATTCATGATCAGAAACACCTGCCATTATATTAGTAATTTTGGTAACATGAGGTATTCTAGTATTATTATCGACAAAATTTGACAACAATTTAGTTGTTTGTTAACTTTTTTGTAATATTTTACTAACATTCCATTGGAATATGGAAATGAATTTATTTCTTCCGTAGTCTATGTTTTTTTTTGAAAATTCATGTTACGGTTTGGTTAAAACAATTGTAAGTTAATGTAAAAAGTGATATAATTTTTTACAGAGGATGGCATAAAATAGCTGGAATTAATTATAGGAACAGTTACTATTGTTAATAATATATTAAGGATGAGGAAGTTGGATGGAATTATGAAAGTGGAGGCGTTTTCATGAGTGTTGGTGGTCTTGGAAGGGGTAAAGATAAAACCGCTACTTCATCATCTCCTGCAAAAACAGATGAAAAAATAGTCCCAATTGCTCTTTTAATGAATCTTTTAAAAAAAGATGCTCCTAAACCTCAAGCACCAGGAATAACGGATATTAATAAAAAGAAATTAACTAAAACAGTAGAAGCAAATAAAGTAGCTGCAAAAGTAGATAAATATGAGGCAATTACTCAAGAGAGTCAAATTTTAAATAAGCAATTTTTTGGTTTAGATCCTTTAAAAGAATTTGCTAAGATTTTATCTCTAGCTAAAGAAGAGTTAGCATATCAGACTAATATTGAATTAAAAAAAATTTTAGAAGACAGAGATTGTATTAATGTTACGAAAGAACCACAACTAGGTCAATCAAAATTATTGTATCAACACGGAAGAATGAGGCATATTTTTAAAAATTTGATAAAAAATAAAACAAAGGCTACTCATGAGGATTTGGTTGTTGGTGAATATTGTCAGGCCATTATTGCCCTTGATGTTGTCAGAGGGCAAAAAAAGTTTACAGAAGCCGATTATCAGTTAGCTGGAGATTATTTTTTACCGTATATTGTTGCCGCTAAAAAGGTAACTTTTCAAAAAGATATTCAGAAAGCTAGAGATGAATTTATTAAAGCCTTAAAAAAACGGGATCGTGATTCATCACCAAGTAAAAGATTTTTAGGGTAAAAGCTTTTGAAGGTAAGGTTTTATCAAATTTTCATTGCTCTAATTCTAATTTCCCAGCAACTTGGCGGGGCAGAGTTAGAGTAAAAGTTGAACCTTGGCCCAAGTTACTGGTAGCAGTAATTTGGCCCCCCAGAGCCTCGGTTAATTCTTTGACAATGGTTAACCCTAGGCCGAAACCACCGCTTTCCCGACTGCGAGAGCTATCAGTACGGTAAAATCTTTCAAAAATAAAAGGCAGTTCTGCCGGGGCAATCCCGATCCCCTGATCCCTAACCGCGATAGTTAAGAGCTCTTCGTTGCTTTTGGTAGTAACCGTAACTTTTTTACCCTTTGGCGTAAATTTACAAGCATTGGTCAATAGATTAAATAAAATGCGGGTGAGAGCTTCCCGATCCGTCTCCCAGACTAAGTCTTCCCCATTTTCAAGTTCCAGCAAGACTCCTTTTTCTTGACAGAGAGGCGTTATTTTTTTAATGATTTCCTTTAAAAAAGAATCCAGGGAAAGGGGTACCGGATTTAATTGTAAAAGGGCTTTTTCGGCATTAATAATTTCCTGGAGGCTATTGATGAGAGAAGTTAAGCGATTGGCTTCCTCTAAAAGCGAGTCTAAATTTTCCCGGGAGGGGAGAATGACTTCGTCGATCATCCCTTCCAAATGACTCCGGATGGTGGCTAAGGGAGTGCGCAGTTCATGGGCCACATCGGCGGTCATTTTTTTGCGTAGGGCTTCCGTTTCTTTGAGCCGAGCTGCCAATTGATTTAAACTCCGGCCTAACTCCCCTAGTTCGTCTTGGGGGAGATTTTCCATGCGGGAATCTAATTGGCCTGCTGCCATATCTTTGGCAATCTGGTTCATAGCCGTAATTGGTTTGGAGAGGTGGCGGGCAAAAATAATCGCCACCAGTATCGAAATAAAACCAGTCAGGATCACTGCCAACAAAATAGAGTGATTAATGGTTTTGCGAAATAAAAAATCTTGCTGGGAGAGAATCCGGTGCAGGGGATGGGGTAAAAAGAAAGCATACCCTACCAGCCGATTATTAATGGTCACGGGAACTTCTTTTAACGGAACTTGCAAATTTTGAAATTTCGCTTCGGGCAGGGCT
>JANQHU010000389.1 GCA_028282485.1 Bacillota bacterium | reverse complement strand
TCGCCGCGGCTTAGTTTTTGAATGGCCATTTCGTTTAAAGCGTAAGGGGAGGGAGCCGATCCTTGAATTGACTGCCGAAAAAGGGCTTGGGCTTTTTCTTTTTCCGGGGTGATCCGGGCTAAAAGATAAGCCAGATTAGGGTTGCCCGGGTTATTATCAACTAATCTTTGGTAACGACTGAGTAAGGCCTCTAATTGATTTCTTTTTTTCATTATTTCTTGATAAATATAATGCCATTCCACTACAATAGGCCGGGCTTTTAGTTGGGCGGAAAGAATCTTGTAAAACTTTTTGGGCTCTTGGCTACTAGAGAGATAACGTATATATTTATCTTCGTTCGGAAAGGAAGTAATGAGTTTCTCCAGTAAGGCTACTCTTTTTTCTTTATTAAAATTTTTAGTGATAAAACTAAGGGTGCGATTGGCATTGGTGACATCAAAAATACTAATTTGGGACCAGAGGTCATTTTCAGCAGCCATTACTTGAATATTTTTAGGAAAATTAGGTAAGAGATATTTCATTTCCGCAAATGAATAAAGCATTTTTCCGGAAAAAGCAGTATATTGCTGCTGAGAATGGGGGGTGGTCACCTGTTGGAGATCACCCTTAATTAAAATAGCAGATCGGTCCGGATTAATCACAAAGACTTGGTTATAGGCTAGCCGTTGCCAGAGGCTGGTTCGAATTTGGCTGATTTGCTGAGGGATCCGGAGTTTTTTATCGTCAACGCTAACCTTGATCACCCCTTCTTGGAGAGTCACTAAGACTTGGCCGAAAGCGGGAATCTTTTGCTTAAGATCATTGATTTGGACCTCATAACCTTTATTTAATCCGTTAATCAGATAGACGGAGACTGGTTGGGGATTGATTAGGGAAATAATAGGCAAGAAGAATAATAGGGCCAGAAAGATTGACGGTCCCAGCGACGGCATGAAACGGTTACAGATGTTCGGTTTATTCTTCTTGTTGAGTAAAATTAATTCTTTGGGTTTGATTATTTTATTAGTGCTGACATTTTTTTTGGCGATCCGCCGGTAATAGCGATAGTCTCTTTCGTCGATTTGCTCCGGGAAGACTTTCGCTATTTCGTCAAGTACTTCTAAGGCATTCCAATGCATGCCTTGATACTGGTAGCCTTCTACTAAGAGATAAAGATAGCCAATCTTATCGATTTGTTGTTCCGTGAAGATGTGTTTGAAATAGGGATAGGCCTCTTGGGGGCGCAGTTGTTGTAACAGGTTTACCCCCAATTTTTCGCTAATTTCCGGATTATTAGTAAGGATTAAGCAGTCCCGCAAAGCTTCTTCCGCTTCTTTAAATTTGGAAAAGTAGGAGTAAGCCATCCCCAGTAAACCCAGCAGTTCGGGATTATGCGGTAAACCGAATTTGATTTGTTCCGCCAGTAGTTTAAAGGTATGTTTATCCTGATAGGCCACAATAGTTCCTAAGGCATTAATAATCCCGTTAATATCCCGGGGATTCTCTTGTAAAACCCCTTTTACAATATTTAAGTCCCGTTCTTTATTTTCGTGCCAGGTTTTCAGAGGGGTCTCTTTATGATCTTGACACTTGGGACAATAATCGGTGACCCGTTTTTTGCCTAGGGGAATAAGGGGTAAATATAAAAAAACAAAGTATAAAGTAGCATCAAAGGAACTGTGAATCCCACTGGTATTGCAAACTTCGCAAGTGCCCATGTTAAAACTGATATTTTGTTTCTGCCAAAAACCAAAACCGATCCCATTGGACGTTAAAGGCATCGAAATCAAATTCTCCTCTCAAGACAAGGATTCGTTACTTTGTAAATAATTTCAACTATTATCATCCAAAATCCTGCAAAGAATTTGTTTCACTTTTGATTATTATTTTAATATTTTTTGCTGAATTCATCTGGATAAGATGTCATTTTAGACCGATAAATAATTAGGATCAAAATAGAGTTACCTTTCTTAGGAAGGTTTGATTAGGTGGGCTTTAGTTAGGTGAACATTAAATATTAAAAAAAGTGAACAGCTAAAATATTGGGAATGGAGTGTAAATATTTTATGGCTAACATTTTTAAAAATTTAAGTGTGAAAAAGAAGATTGTCTTTGGTTTTCTAATGATAATTGTGGTTTGTTTTTTAATTTTAGGTTTTTTTAGTTATAGTTATACCGAAAGAATAATTAAGAGAATGGCTTTGCGAGAAATGGTGAATATTGAAAAGTTAGCTTTCGAACAAATTACCATTGCCGCCGAAGTTTCCAAAAAAAATTATTTGAAGTCTATTGCCGAGAATAACAAAAAAATTGCCCAAGAATTTTACCGCCGCTATCAGGTCGGCCAGCTTAGTGAAGCTGAGGCAAAACGCCGTTTAAAAGCGGTCTTTGCCTTACAGAAGATCGGCCAAACGGGTTATATTTATGTCTTAAATTCACAAGGCGTACTCACTTATCATCCCAAACCAGGCTTAACAGGCCGTGATTTATCCCAACATGATTTTATTAAAACGCAAAAAAAGCAAAAAGTTGGTTATGTCGAGTATCGCTGGAAGAATCCTGGGGAAAGTGTAGAACGTAATAAAGCGCTTTTTATGGATTATTTTGAACCCTGGGATATGATTATTTCGGCTTCTTCCTATAAGAGTGAATTTAAAAATGTAGTTGATCCCAAAGAATTTCGGGAGGAGATTCTGTCCACCAAAATTGGTAAAACTGGTTATATTTATGTGATGGATCTGCAAGGAAAGCTATTGATTCATCCGGAAATTGAAGGCAAAAATGTTTACGAAGCTAAAGGAGCCAACGGGGAGTATTTTATTAAAGAGATGTGTACCACTAAAAATGGGACGATCACATATTATTGGAAAAACCCTTCCGATAAATATGCTCGGGAAAAAATCGTCGAATACCGCTATTTCCCGGACCAAGGTTGGATTATTGCCACTGGGGTCTACACGGATGAACTGTTTATCTTGGTGGAAAAATTTCGCAACATGATCATCGGGATTTTTATTGCCGTCGTCTTGATTACTACCGGAATTACTTATTTATTTGCCAGAAGATTAATTGCCCCTTTATTAGAAATAATGCCAGTCACCACTAAGATAGCCCAAGGTGATTTTACTTTTGCGGATCTGGAGATTAATTCTAAGGACGAATTCGGCCAAGTAGCCCGGGCTTTGACGATGATTAAGCATAATTTAAGGCAAATGATCGATCAATTTCAAACCAGTGCCGAAGCAGTCTCCCGTTTTGCCGGGGAATTGCTGAAAAGCGCCAGTAATACTACGGAAATTGTCAACCAAGTGGTGATGGCCATTGAACAGATTGCGGTGGGGGCCCAGCAGACTTCCATTAACTCCGAAAATATTTCCGAATCATCAAAAAAAGCCCGGGAATCGGCTACCAATACCACCCGAGACGTAGGGATTATTCAGGAGCAGTCCCAAGAAATGGTTGGAACCACCAACCGGGGCAACGTTCATATTCAAAACCTAGGCGGCAGTATGGAGGTTACTAATGAAAAAGTAAATGTGATCAGAGAGGTCATGCATAATTTAATTGACAGAACCCAACGTATTGGAAAAATTGTTATTTTAATCCAAGATATTGCGGAACAGACTAATCTCCTCTCTTTAAACGCTGCGATTGAGTCTAGTAAAGCCAAAGGAGAATCGGGCAAAGGTTTTGCAGTGGTGGCCGATGAAATTAAGAAATTGGCCCAGCGGGCTACGGAACAGTCCAAAGAGATTGCGAATGTTATCAAATTTGCTATTGAAGAGATTGAGCATTCTGCGAAAGTAACGGAAGAAATAGTGGACCAGTTTAAAGAACAAGCGAATATTAGCCAAAGCGTCCAAGAGCATTTAATCGAATTAACGGATAGTATCAATAAAGAAGCGGTCTTACTAGACGGGATAGGGGATCAAATGAATATTGCTATGGATCAATCGAAAACAGTCTTTGATGAAATTGCTAATATTGCCTCGATTTCCGAAGAAAACGTGGCTGCTACTCAGGAGATTAAATCTTCCTCGGAAGTACTCTCCCAGCTAACTAATGTGGTTGAAGAAAATGCCAAGAAATTAATGACCTTGGTGAATCAATTAAATACTGCCAGTGAGCAATTTAAAATCTAAAGGAAGAATTTGAAAGTTTATTTAAAGTTAGTTTGCCGTGAAAAAGCAGGATTTCTTTACTAAAGAACCGAACTCCTCCTTCAAGCTTTTTGAAAGATAGTTTTTTTTAGGGGGAGAGCAACTAGTGTGGACAGTTAAAGCTCATGCCCGGGAATATAGCGGACATGAGTTTATTTTATCTAATTTGAAAAGAGCCTTATTAAACAAGGAATTTAATTTGATTACCATTGTGGCCACCCGGAGTTTGATGAACCACCTCCAAGAAAAGCTTTTACAAGATGGAGCTATCACCGGGGTGGGTGGAGTGCGTTTTTATTTATTTGATGGCTTTATGGAAGAAATCTGTGGTCTCTTTGGCTTAAACGAACGGCGCATTTCCCTGCTCGAAAAGAATCTCCTTTTGGAAAAGTTATTTCGGGAATTAATTAAAGTCGGCCAAATCCGGTATTTAAACCATGTGCCATTGGGCCTGAATTATCGGCAAGCAATTTTGGAGGGGATTGCCGAATGGCAACGTAGTGGCCTGACGCCCTCAATCTTTAGCGAATGGGCGACGGAACAGAGTCTAAAGGAGCAAGAGTTAGCCTTGCTTTATCAGGCCTACGAAACGGAATTAACGGCCCGTGGCTTTACAGAAGATTATCTGATCATCGAAAAATTACGGCAAATCAGGCTCCAGACCAGTGAGTTTCCCGAGAAGACAAAAGTGCTGTTGTATGGCTTTACCGATTTAACTCCCCTCCAGCAGGATTTACTCCAAGTATTAAATTTATGGTTTGATTTTGAGATAATTATTGATCCGACGGAAGTGCCGGAGTTTACCGAGCTTTTACAAAAACACTTTTCCTTCCGCCTGGCTACCCGGGTTTCACAGAGAGAAGTCAATACTGCTTTACCAAAACTGCAAAGCTTTTTGTGGCGGGAGCCAGGGCGAGCCCAAAAGATTGCCCCAGAGGATGACTCTTTAGTTTTAATTCAAGCGGCCGGCCCCAAACGTCAGGCTTTGGCCATTGCCCGGGAGATTAAGAGGTTAATCCAGAGTCAGGAAGGGAGTCTTGATCTAGGCGAATTATTAATTTTAGTGCCGGATCGGTCTCAATTTCTGAAAATTGCGGCCCCGATTTTTCGAGAGTATCAGTTACCTTTAGCGGAAGATAAAATATGTATAGGTCAATTACCAACTATCACTTATTTTAGCCAGCTTTTACAAGTGGTCATCAATGGATGGCGTTTTAGCGATCTAGCTTGGTTACTGCGGGAAGCCTATCACCTTGAGGAACCAGGCGCGGGGGATTTGGTGGTGAAAATATTAGGGGAAAATTACGGAGCCATTTCGGGGCGGCAACGGTTTCAGAATTTATTAAAAGAGAGTCAAACCGCCGCCCTTTTTGAGAAATGGGGCTTAAAAATAACTGTTTTCGCCCGCGTTATTCGTTGGCTGGATGAAATCGCAACCGAAGCTTCCTTAAAGAATTATTTATCGTTTACCAAATATTGGTTTTCGCAAAAGCAGACTCTTCCCACTGGGGAAATTACGCCGGGGGAAACCCTGGTTTTTCAAAGGCAGCTTTTAAACCAACGGGCGGTCTTGGTGATGCAGGAGCTGGTTACGGAGCTTTTAAAGCAAGAAACGGAGATTCCGGGGATGCACGAAAAGCGAAGCCTGGCCGCTTATCTTACCTTTTGTGAGGAGTATCTTTTTAATCAAGAGATTGAAATACCTTGCTGCGCCGAAAGCCCTCTGAGGGTTTTACCTTTGCGGGAGGCCCGGGGTTTGACAACGGAAATAGTCTTTATCACGGGACTGGTACAAGGGATCTGTCCCCGTTCTTACGTCCAGGATTGGAAACTAGGGCCATTAGCCCGTTTAGAGTTGAAGGGTTTAGGCATTGAGATGGAGACGGGGGAAGATTATCATTCCCAGGAAAAACTGAACTTTTATTATGCCTTACAGGTAGCCCAAAAAAAACTTTTTTTAGTAACCCAAGATCAGAATGATGAGGGACAACCAGTACATCTTTCTAGTTATTTGCGGGATATTTTACAATGGTTTCCCGATTTGCTGGCTCGAGCCCGCCAATTCTCTTTAGCTCCCGAACTGCCAGCTCCTCTGGCGGAATGTTTTAATGAAACCGAACGGGAAGGCTACTTTTTCAAGCATTTTTTTGCTTCGCACCCCAAGGAGGGAAGGTCCCAAAAGCAGGAGTGCCTCCAGTTACTCTATAGTGATTTAAAGTATCATCATTTGGCCCGGGAAGCCTTAGACTGGCTGGGACGGAGCAACTGGGCGGGCCAAACTTTTTTGACCAAACCAGCCGTCTTCCGAGTTTTAGAGGAGTATTTTCATCCCGGCAAGAGTTGGGCTGTTACCCTTTTGGAAGATTACCGGGCTTGCCCTTACCGTTTCTTTTTTAAACACCTCTTGCGGGTAAGGCCCCAACTGCCTCCGGCCCTTCGCCCCGGGGGCCCGGATCTGGGCAATTTCTATCATGAAGTCCTGCGAGAATTCGGAGAAAGCTTGCGGGACCAGCAGTTGGCTGCTTCTAAAACCGAGGAATACCAAGCTGCCCTCCAAACTATTTTTACGGCTCATTTTCAGAAATGGCAAGAACAAGCAGCCACGGATTTGGACCATTTAGTCTTGGATTTTCAGCGGCAACAGCTGGAAGGGCGGCTCTTGAATTGGTTAGCAAAAGAGTTAGAATGGTCCGCCTTTACTCGAGAGCGGTTTACTATTGCATTCTTAGAGCTGGCTTTCGGCATTGCCACCGACAACAGCGACGCTGCTTCCGTTGGAGAAGCTTTTTCTCTTAAAGAAGGGGAAGAGGAAGTCTTATTTTGGGGAAAAATTGACCGGGTCGACCGGGATGAAGCAGGGAATTTTATTGTGTATGATTATAAATTAAACCGGGGGCCTGCTACGAAAGATATTTTAGAGTTGAATTATCTGCAACTACCCCTGTATCTATTAGCTTTAGAATCCCTGTTATTGGGAAAAGATAAAGGCTTAGGGGGCGGTTATTTAGGTCTCAAGAAACCCAGCCGGATTAGCGGTAGTCTGTGGCGATCCCGGGGGATGGCTTATGATCTACCCCCTCAAATAATGTTATCGGAAAGGGCCTGGCAGGAGTGGCTTGATCAGGTTAAAAAAGAGGTTATGGCCACGGTGCAAGCCATTCGCGCTGGCGATTTTCGGCCCCAAGGGAACAAATGTGTGGGTTATTGTGAGTATCAGACCGGGTGCCGCCGCTCGGAATGGGAGGTTGGAAAAGAAGGATGACTGTGCAGTTAAATGAGGCTCAGGCCGCTGCGGTGGGGGAGTTTACCCAGGATTTATTGGTGACTGCCGGAGCTGGTACTGGTAAAACTGGGGTATTAACAAATAAATATTTAAGGCTGTTGGAAGAGCGTCGGGCCGAAGTTAATCAGATTGTAGCCATTACTTTTACTAAAAAAGCCGCCGCCGAAATGCAGTCCCGCATTGAAGCCATGGTCT
>JANQHU010000379.1 GCA_028282485.1 Bacillota bacterium | reverse complement strand
ACAGAAGCAGCCCAGCGAGACAACCAACCCGTTGGAGCTAGCACCAAAGCTAACAAATAGCCACTGACAATATAGGGCACTAACATCGGCATTAAGAATAAGTTTTTAATAAACTCCACTACCTGGTTGCCTTTTTGCACCAGCAAAAAGGATAAGCTCCGCAAAAAGAGAAAACCCAGCAAAGCAGCTCCCCCCACCGACCAGAGGGTATATTTTAAAGTAAATAATAACGACTGGCGAAAGGAGGCTTCTTGCCATAAATCCCGATAAAACTGCCCGGTAAATTGGGAAGAACCGTCCAAGCGCCAGAGGCCAAAACTTTGGCAGATGCCCCACAAGAGCCCGCCCCAAAAAAAGACCACCATAATGATGAGAGCGGGAAGAACTGCCAAAATCGCCTTATTGCTGGGCCACATTTTTTTGCCATTCTGCTTCAATAAAATTCACATACTCGGCCCTAATTTCGGGAACTCGGTGCTGGGCCAAGATCTCTACCGGTAAACTAGCCTCGCCAAAATTAATCTTCTGTAAAGCCTCCCGCTCGGCCACGCTCAATTTCTCCAGATCTAAAATGTGCCCATCCCCCCAGTTGGCTGGCTGGGCTTTGGCGATCTGCACTGCCGGGGAGATAATCTCATTAATAGCTACCAAAGCGGCCGCTTTCTGGGGAGCATTAAAAGGAATAGTTAAATAATGATTATTAAATAAGGTTCCCTGATCTAAGAGAAAAGTCTGGGAAGATTTCGGAAAAGACCCTTCTTTAATCTTATTCTCAGCAGTCAAGGGATGATAGCCCATGGTAAAGGCCACCTCCCCTGCGCTGTACAATTGGTTTAATTTACCAATACTTTCCGGATAAGTCTTCCCTTGCCGCCAGAGATAGGGTTCAAGGCGATTCAAAAAGTCCCAGGCGGGTTTTAACTGCTTGGCCACTTTTGCTTGATCAAAAGGCTTCAAATACTGCTGATAACCACCGGTGGTTTCGTAAATAACTTGTCGCACAAAAGCACTGCCGGTAAAATCAGGCGGAGCCGGATAGGTAAACTGGCCCG
This sequence comes from Bacillota bacterium, assembly GCA_028282485.1. Classification (GTDB taxonomy): domain Bacteria; phylum Bacillota; class UBA4882; order UBA8346; family UBA8346; genus JANQHU01. The sequence goes on along the minus strand of JANQHU010000379.1, from coordinate 9,379 downwards.
GATGCTTCTTGACTAACTCTTCTAGCTCGGCCATGCTCCCAAACGGCCCGATTTGCCGGGCTCGATTATAGATCAAGACAAACTGGGCTTCCCCGTAAGTAACTTCCAAATTTTCAATGGGTTCGCCAAAATCATACTCTAAAGTCTGGTCCCTCAGATACTTGTCCACATTAGGAATGAGTTTTGCAATTGGTCCCCATAAAAGGCCGTTTTGTTTCGCGGCTTTAAAGTTTTCGCCATTAATCCAAATTAGATCAATGGAACCCACTTTTTTAGCAGCCTGCTTCTCCACCACTAATTTATTGATGGTGTCTTTAATATCCGTAATCGGCACCCGGTTTAAAGTAATCTCATACTGCTTTTTCAGCCTTTGAGCCAAATAATTATCGATAAACTTATTAATCTGGGCATCGCCACTCCACATATAAAAGTTAACCTTTTGCCCCTTGGCTACTTCAGCAATCTTCTCCCAGCTACTATTAAAATCAATGGCGTCGGCCTGGTTTCTCTTGGGCCCTAGGGAAGAATACCAGAGTAGTGCCCCGATCACAATTACAGCGACTACTACCCAGATCACTACAACATTCTTTTTCACATTAACCACTCCCTTATTCTCTGTAAGCTTCTTAACCATCTCTGGTTTTTATTTAAGAGAAGCTAATTTTTTCCAAACAATCGGAACTAACGCAAAAACTCCCAAAGCCAAAAACGCGAAAAAGATTTCCAGGGATAAAATATCCCCTACCGAATTGATGGTTTTCAGGTTGCTTCCCGCATAAGCATAAACCAAGCTGCCCGGAAAGATCCCCACGGCGGTGGTCCAGATAAAAGTTGTTAACCGTACCTTAGTTAATCCGGCTAACAGATTGATTAAGAAAAAGGGGAAGACGGGAATAAACCTGATGGTCAAAAAGTACCCTTGGCCATTCTCTGCAATCTCTTGATTGAATTTCGCCAAAGCCTTGGCATATTTTTGCTGAATCGAGCCCCCAATAAAATAACGAATTGCGACAAAGAGAGCCGTAGCCCCCAGAGTCGCCCCTACATTAATATAAAGGGCCGCCCCAAAAGGTCCAAACATATACCCGCCGGCCAGGGTAAGAATTACTGCTCCGGGAAGGCTGACTAAGACTGCCACAAAATAAACAATAATAAAAACCACTACTGTGAGTAAATAATTATTACCAACCCAAGCATCTAACTGAGCTTTATTTTTTTGTAAATTTTCCAAAGATAATTCGCCCCAGAGGTTGCTTTGCTGGCCCCACCATACTGCTAACAGTAGCAGAGCAATTATGAGGATCATTTTTAGCTTTTTCTGGTTTTTTGCATTCATTTTTTCGTGAAACTCCTTATTAACTTGATCAGCGGATGATTAAAAAGCTGGTCCAAATAGGCTTTTTTGCCAATTTTCCGTAGCAATTCCCCGTAAGTGGGGTATGGGTGAATCACCCCTTGCAGTCGGGCCAGAGGCACCTGAAACGACTTTAAGGCTTGCAATTGTGAGATAATTTCGCCCGCCCTAGCTCCCCAGAGATGGGCTCCTAAAATGCGACCGCGTCGATCAAGAATTACTTTAGCTAAACCAGCCGTGTCTTTTTGGGTCTTCACCCGATCAAGTTCGGCAAAATCGTAATAATAAACCTTAATTCGATCACCGTATTGCTCCCGAGCCTCTTTTTCCGTCAAACCAGCCCGGGCAAACTCCGGGTCAGTAAAGACACACCAAATAATATGGGTATAATCAACCTTCCTTTTCCAGGGCAAGAAAGCATTTAAAGTGGCGGTGATGCCTTGATAATTAGCCATATGGCTTAATTGGTAAGGGCCCACCACATCCCCACAAGCATAAACTCGAGGATTACTAGTGCGCAAATAATCATCTACCACTAAACCGCGCGACTGATATTCAATGCCCGCTTTCTCCAAACTCAAACCCGCTACATTAGCTTTACGTCCTACGGCTAACAATACCTGTGCCGCGGTCAATTCTGTGATCTCTTCGCCCCGCCGCAGGGTCAACTTAGTGGCCTCGGCCATATGAGTAGCTTTCATCACTTGGGTTTTAGTATAAATGGCGACTCCTTCGCTACTTAAGCGGGCGGTAATCTTTTCCGAAAATTCGGCTTCTTCCCGGCTCAGCAGCCGTTCGGCCATCTCAATTAGGGTCACCTTGACCCCGACTCGGTTTAAAGCTTGAGCTAACTCTACCCCAATTGAACCCCCACCCACAATAATTAGGGACTCGGGTAATTTTTCTAATTGAAAAAAGGTCTCATTGGTAAGATAATTTACTGTTTCAATTCCCTCAATGGGTGGAATTAATGGATTCGAACCAGTGGCAATGATCAGCCGCGGGGCCTCGTAGATCGCTTCGTTAACCTGGATTTGTGTGGCCGAAAGAAACTCAGCCTCCCCCGCAATAACGTCAATCCCTTTTTGAGCTAAAACCTCCGGACTCTCTTCTTGATAAACCTTCTCAATTACATGCTTAATCTCCTTCATGATTTGGGAAGTATCAACTAATAACTCCCGGTAATACTTTTTGGCAATCCAAATCTCCTCCGCCAAATTGATCAAAGCTTTACTGGGAATACAACCAGACCAGGTACACTCCCCGCCGATCTTCTGCTTTTCGATAATTGCTACTTTTTTGCCTAAACCCTGGGCCGTCAAAGCCGCCGTCAACCCTGCCGCGCCACCACCAATAATTAACAAATCATATGTTTGCATATTCATAATTCCTTTTCAAAATGACTTAACCAGAACCAAAGCCCGTAATTTTGGCAACAAGTAATAGCTTCAAAATTATGTTAATCCGATTAACATTTAACATAGTTAAGTATCTCGCAAAAAAAATGCTTTGTCAATGGTATCTATAAGATATTTTAATTAAGCCAAAAACATAACTATCTCCACAAAAAAAGAAGAAAGTTTTAATCACCTTCTTCTTTTGCTTTCTGCTTCTAAATAATTCAAAAACTCTTTTAATTCCCGAATGGCGCGAGAACTTTTTTTGGGCCATCGCACCAACTTCACGCCCCGTGGTTGTCTTTGTTTGTAAAACAAGGCCAATAACCCCTTTCAAATACTCTCTAAACTAGTATTGCTGCAAAAAGGTTAACTATGACCGGTATTATTTAGCTACCTCAAATTATTTGGAAACTTTAGTATTTTTACACTGCTGCTTATCTAAGCTGGCGGCCACCTCATTAATCTTATCAATAGCTCTTATAATATATTGTGGTACCCGTGGTCCGCGTACATGAATTTTTCTTTTTTTGAAGTCCAGTTTTTTCATTATCACTCGCCTCCACTACTATTATACCCTGTTTTTGGTTAATTAGCAAGGTGTTTAACTACGTCCCGCCCACTCAATAATCGTGGAAAGGCTAATAAAAAAATTACTGGCCGCACAGATTTCCGCATTAGAAACCTCATAATTACCTGCGGTTCCATCAATAATAATCATGGTACTTAAATCTTCCGTGCCGTGGTGAATGCCAATCCCGACCGTGCCGCACTCTACTTGGGTAAGATCCACGCCTTCGTTCCATAACAAACGAATCGGCCCAGCCAGCCGTTCTCCCAAAGCTGACATTCCCGCCTCGGTCAAAGGGAGTACTAAAATTTTTATTTCCGGATAATGATAATAAACCTTTTGCAGGAGATCCCTAACCACTTCTCGAATCTTATCGGCTTGGGATTCGGCGGCTAAAATGCTTTCTTCAAAAGGGCTGGCCACAAACTCTAAGGTGGCTTCGTTTAAATTAGAAATAATATCCAATTGATCTTCTAATTTTTCTAAAGAAGTCTTGGCCGTCTGCACCCCTTCGGTGAATTTATGGCTAATCTCCACTCCAAAAAACTTGGCTCCCATCTCCGAAATCCGATCCGGTTTAAAAAGCCCCACTACAATCACCACAATCCAAAAACCAATTAATAATTGTAAAAAAACCAGTAATAGAAAGACAACGGGAGTCTGAAAGAGAATCTCGCTATTTAAGGCTCCTTTGCCACCCCCATAAAGTAAAACATCATAAGAACCTATCAAGGCCACGGCAATGAGGGTCGCCGAAGTTATAATTAAGGCTTTCGGTTTATCTTTATTCTGTCTTAAGTAAAAATAAACCGTAACTAGCGCCGCAATGATCGTCATAATTTTTATAATTAAACCTAGCAAGTCACGTAAACTCCTTTTGGCAAAAAATCTTTCTGATTTTTAATTTACTAAAAATGGCGATCTAGTAAGATCTTCTCCCGAAAACGCCGCAAACCTTCTTTAATGATTCGGGCCCTGGCTTCACCAATTCCTTCTACATCATCTAATTCGTCAATGGAAGCTTCCAAAACTTTTTGAAGATCCCCAAATTGTTTCACTAAATTATCCACCACCATCATCGGCAACCGGGGAATTTTTTGCAAAATACGGTACCCCCGCGGCTTAACGGTCTCATCCAGACTTACTCCTACCGGGTAGCCTAAGATCCGGCAGATCAGGTTGAAATCTAACAGATCTTCATCGCCACACTTGGCTAACTCTTCCTGAATCAGCTCCTGGTAAGGTTGCTCCAACTTAACGTAATCCCGAATAACCTCTGCCCCTTCTTCTTTAACCCCAAACATTAATTCCTGGAGCTGCATATTTACCAAGCGTCCTTCCGCTCCTAATTCGTAAACAAAGCGGGCAATTTCCGCCGCAATTCGAGAACTCTTCTCAATCCGGTGAACCACTAAAGAGACATCATTTAAAGTAACCAGATCTTCAAATTCTAACGACGAGAGGTTTAACAAGGCTTGATCTAAAACACTTTTATATTTCTGCAAGGTTTGCAGGGCTTGATTAGCTTTCGACAAGACCGTCCCAATATCCCGGAGAACATGGCGTTCGTGGCCTTTATAAAGAGTAATGATACTCCGCCTTTGGGAGATAGAAATCACTAACTCCCCCGTTTGAATGGCGATCCGCTCGGCAGTGCGGTGCCGGGCTCCCGTTTCCGAAGTAGGAATCAAGTGATCGGGAGTTAACAAGACATTGGCTGATAAAATCTTCTTTCCTTCCGCCGAGAGGATAATCGCCCCATCCATCTTTGCCAGCTCGTATAAACTAGCTGGCTGCATTTCGCAGTTAATCCGAAAACCACCATCAACTAGTTTCATGACCCCTTCCGAGTCGGAAACCACAATCAACGCCCCGGTCTTCGCCCGCAAAATATTCTCCAAGCCTTCGTAGAGAATAGTTCCCGGGGCGACTAATCGCATGGCTCGGTAGAGGCTCTCTTTTTTGGAATTATTTTGAACCAATACTTTCTAACTCCTTCATGCTGTTTCTATACTACCAATAACTTTAATTATAAACTTTTTTAAAAAAAATTGAAAGTAAGATTTGGTAGATCTTTTAATAAAAAAAAGCCATAATTGGCCCTTTAGGATTTATTATTCGCTTTTTTTCCAAAAAAATCTTTCTTTTGTTCTTTCGCCGTAGAAATAATTTGCTTAATGAAGGGATTAATAAAATTATCCACTAGATTGCTATTCGCTGCAGTTAACCTATTAATGGATTTGGCAGATATTTGTTCTACATCTTTACAGGTTATTTTTTCATTAGAAGCAGTCTTCAATAAATTACAGACCGATGTCGAGACTTGTTTCCTTTGATCTCTTAATTCATCTCCTCTTTGATGAATCATCTCACTGGTTCTTGACGCTTCTTTGGATATTGCTATCAGATCGTTTTTAAGTTGAATCAATTGGGGATTGGGCTTTGTAAAAAACAGAGCCGCTATTCCTCCTAATACCGCTATTGTAGCCGCTTTGGGAAGAGAATTCCTAAGGTTTTTTCCCTTTGATGAAAACTTCATTTTCGTAATCCGCACCCTTTAACTTAAATCAATTATCTTAAAACAATTTAATTACTTTCTATTATATCTTACCATATAGATCCAATCAATATACAATTCATTACAAATGATTTAACTATTTAAAAACTCACCTTACTCTTTTTGAGCCAATACCGGAAAAAGCTTTGGCAAACTACGTAAATGAGGAATTTTATAGAGATTTAGCTCCAGACTCTCCTCCTTATTAACTTTAGCCCCTGCCCCCAAGACGCAGTCAGTAAAACCCAAGCGATTAGCTTCGGCTAATAAGCGTTCCGCATCGGGAACTCCACGAACTTCCCCGGACAGGGTCAGCTCCCCGAGCCAAAAAACTTTTGGTTGAAAAGCCAGCCCCTTCATGGAAGAAAGCAAGGAAGCAGCAATCCCCAAGTCAAAAGCCGGATCATCCGACTCCATCCCCCCGGCCGTGGAAACAAAAATATTTTTATTACCCAGTCGCTCACCTACCCAACGCTGTAAAACCGCAGTGACCAAAAGTAACCGATTCCGGTCAATTCCGATGGCAATCTGACGGGGCGGAATTCCTTCCGGCACTTCCGTTACTAGGGTCTGAATCTCCGTAAAGATCGGCCTGGTCCCGCGGGCGCTGGCTACAATTACCGACCCGGGCAACATGAGGTTGCGCCCTTCCAAAAGATAAGCGGAAGGGTTGGTCACTTCCTGAAAACCCCTTCCGGTCATCTCAAACATGGCTACTTCCTCAGTGGAACCAAAGCGATTTTTAACGACCCGGGCTACTCGCAAGCTGTGATTTCGGTTTCCTTCCAAATAGACGACTGTATCCACCAAATGTTCCAAAACCCGGGGCCCCGCTAATTGGGATTCTTTGGTAACCTGGCCAATAAGAATAATCGGAATATTATTTTGTTTGGCCAACTTAATTAAAGTAATGGTAGCTTCTTTGATCTGGGAAGGTGAGCCGGGAGTTGCCTTCACCTTACTCAAAAAAACAGTTTGAATGGAATCAATAATTACCAGGCGGGGCTTGAGTTCTAATAAATATTGGGCAATTAGCTCCAAATTGTTTTCAGCCAAAACATACAGACTGTCCGGAAAACTTCCCAAACGATCCGCCCGGTGCTTGGTCTGTTCCGTGGACTCCTCACCACTAACGTAAAGCACCTTCCCAGCTGTGGCTACATTACCCGCTACTAACAAGCTTAAAGTGCTCTTCCCCACTCCTGGATCTCCCACCAAAAGCAAGACGGAACCGGCCATGATTCCGCCTCCTAACAGCCGATCCAGCTCAGTTACATTAGTCCCGATGCGAATCGAAGCATCAATTTTCACTTCATTTAAGATCTGGGGTTTTTGAAAACTGCTGAGGCTATCTAGCTGATCCATCCCTTCCGGCAACTCTTCTTCTTGAAAACTCCCCCACTCCTGACAGGCCGGACACCGCCCGACCCACTTTAATTCCTGATGCCCACAATGGGCACAATAATAAAGCGATTTTGCCTTTTTACTCATACGCCTCGTTCCTTGCTTTTTTGGCGCAGCTTATTAATTAGCAACAGTAATATCAAGACCACTACAGCTGCGATCAAAACTACTCGCATTTGGGAATTCCATAAATCCAAGACTTTCTGCCATCTTTCTCCCATCAGATAACCCCCCATGACAAAAAGACTGGTAGAAAAAATAGTACTAATTCCTACGGCGCTTAAGGCCTTCACCTGATTCATTTTTGAAATTCCTGCCGCAAAAATAATTCCCGACCGAAAAATTGGTAGCAAGCGACTGAATAATACCGTCAAAAAACCATACTTACCAAACCACTGCTTTACCTTAGCAAATCCTTTGGAGTCTAAAATCCAAGCAAACTTTGAAGAATCAAGCATTTTTTCGTCCAACTTGACCCCGATGCGATAAAGTAAAAAAGAGGCTCCAAAACTACCTACAGCAGCCATAACAATTAATAAGACCGGGCTGATTTCGGCTGCTCCCGCCAGCGAGCCACAGACTACCAAAACCGTATCTCCTGGGATAGGGGGAAAGACTACCTCCAAAAAACTGGCGATCATAATAATGAGCACCAGATATTCACTATATTCTTTTAAAACCCCCGGTTCACTTAAATGGGTAAAAATATTAATAATCTGCTCCACTAAAATTCTTCCTTTCAAAAAAATACAATCGGTAGGACCGATTGCAGATAAAACCTCAACCAAAATAACTAAAGTTACTAGTGTCCGCTCCCAGTAGCATGATGGCACTCACAACCAAAATCCTTAGGAAGTTTTTTAAGCATATCAAACAATAAATCCTTTAATTTATGATTATTGCTCTGAAAAACTTTCAAAACCTCCTCATGAGTAACTGGTTTAATAGCGGAATCATCTTCTAAACCAACATCATAATCCGTAATCAAAGCAATATTCACGTAGCAAATCTCTAACTCTCGGGCCAGCCAACCTTCCGGGTACTGGGTCATATTGATGACTTCCCAACCATTACGGCTAAACTCTTTACTCTCCGCCCGGGTCGAAAACCGCGGGCCCTGAATGGTAACTACCGTTCCCTTTTCGTGCACCGCAATTCCTAAGGCTTGGGCCGAAGCAATGGCCTGCTGCCGCATTCGCACGCAATAAGGCTCCGCCGCTGAAATATGTTTGGTAACCGGGCCATCAAAGAAAGTATCTTTGCGTCCCCAGGTACGGTGGACAAACTGGTCAACTACTACAAAGTCTCCCGGTTTAACCTGAGGCTGCAAACTCCCGGCGGCACAAGGGCCAATAATCTGCTTAACTCCTAAAGCTTTCATGGCCCACAGATTAGCCCGATAGTTAATCATATGGGGGGGATGCTGGTGCTGTTTCCCATGCCGGGGTAAAAAAGCCACCTTTTTCCCAGAAATTTCAGCAATGGCTACTTGATCACTAGGAGCTCCATAAGGAGTATCTATAGCAACTTCTTCCACATTTTCTAATAAAGCATAAAAACCCGAACCACCAAAAATACCAATATCTGCCTGTTTCAAATTAGGTCTCCTCCTTTTTTTCGCTTTTTAATTCGTTATTTTTTATTAAAATCCTGCTTTTACTCTAACTTAAATAAAAAATAAGCTTTTCGGCTTTTTTAACAAAATTTCCGAAAAAGCTTTTTTAATTTTTAAAGAGCTTATTTACTGCAACTCAATCACTAACATTCCATTTTCCTCGGCAAAAGCGTACCGTTTATTTTCCACCGGAATGCCAAACTTTTTTAAAAAACGTTTGGCGACAATCATTTTCGTAGTGCGACCCTGAATCCGAAAAGAGTCTTTGGAAGGTTCCACCAAAGGAAGTATTCCTATTTTTTGGCCATCGGGATCATGAAACAACTCCACATAATTAATCCCTTCAAAATACTTTTTAACCACCGGACGATAGAAAGAAAATCTCCCTTCCACACTAATCCCAATAGTATTAGTGGGATTTTTGATGCGACCCTTCGCTTTTTGATACTTTACAAAACCCATAACAACAACCCCCATTTAT
>JANQHU010000324.1 GCA_028282485.1 Bacillota bacterium | reverse complement strand
GCGGGTGCTATTAATGATTTTTTAGGACAAGTTTTACAGGTCCCTCGCATGTATTCTGCGGTAAAAGTAAAGGGGCAAAAACTCTATGATTTAGCCCGTCAAGGCGTGGAGATTCCCCGCAAGGCTCGGACTATTACCGTCTGGCAGTGGCAACTAATTAACCCCGCGGCTCGATATGGCTTTCGGGATCAATTAACCAGTGAAATCACTTGTTCAAAAGGAACTTATATTCGGACTTTAGTAAACGATTTGGGAGAATTATTAGGAGTAGGGGCTCATTTAAGTGAGTTAACTCGTTTGCAATCCGGTGCTTTTCAGCTAGACCAGGCAGTATCTCTAGAGGTGGTGCGGGATTATATGAGTAAGGGGCGGCTCGGGGATCTTCTGATTTCCCTGAATGAAGCCCTACCCCAGTTACCTAGCCTTCAGCTGCAAGAAGATGATTTGCCCAAAGTCAAAAACGGAGGTAAAATCTCTTATTATAAATACCGGCTCTTATTAGAACCAAAAGCCCTAGTTAAAATGTTAGATGATACGGATAACTTGGTGGCAATAGCTCGGTTAGAAGAGGCAGAAGGTTATTATTATTGGCAACCAATTAAGGTTTTTTAGTAGTATTAATTTTGGATAATTTTTCCAGGTAGAGGTAGTAATGAAGTATTGGCAGTCATTATTAGAAGCAAAACAGGAGCTTACTCATTTAAAACAGGAGACGTTGCTGACCATCGGGAATTTTGATGGAGTGCACCTAGGGCACCAAGAGGTTATTCGGCAGACGGTTGCTTTAGCGAAAAAGAATAAGCTTTTGCCCTTAGGGTTAACCTTTCGGAATCATCCTGCAGAATTGTTAGGAGAAGAACGGCTTTTAATTAGTCCTGCAAAAGTACGCCGCCGCTTGTTAGCGGCCTACCAACTAGCGGGATTATTAGAAGTAGGTTTTGATCCCGAGTTAGCGGAGCTGACCCCGGAAACTTTTTTTTACCAATGGGTGAAAGAAGGGCTACGGGCTAGAGGGTTGGTTATTGGACATGATTTTCGGTTTGGCCGTCATGGTAGGGGCAATTTTGAGATGTTGCGCAGATTATGTCGCCATGAAAAGATGCTCATTAAACAAATCCCTCCCTTACGGGCCGCTGGGGAAGTGATTAGTAGTTCCCGAATTCGTCGGTTATTACAAAAGGGAGAGGTCAAAGCCGGGGCCCGATTGTTAGGAAGACCTTTTTTCTGGGAAGGCCGGGTAATCAGAGGCCAACAGTTAGCCCGAAAATTAGGTTATAAAACGGCTAATTTATTGCCTCCGGATAACGCCTTACTTCCTTTATTCGGCGTTTATTTGATCCGGGCCTTTGTGGCCGATAAGCCTTATTTTGGCGTCGCCAATTTAGGAATGAGACCTACTTTTGATTTTAAGAATCCTTTACTGGAAGTACATTTATTTAATTTAGATTTCTTTTTTTATGATCAGATAATTTGTGTTGAGTTTTTGGAATATATTAGAGAAGAAAGGGTCTTTGCTAACTTAGAATTATTAAAAGAGCAAATTGCTACTGATGTAGCAGTAGCCCAAAAGTTAGCAAAAGAGTATACCTAAAAAATTTTTGGGGGTCTTCTTTAATGGCAGCTAACTATCAAAAACCAAAGATAGTCTTAGCTTTAGGCGGCGGTGGTGCTCGGGGATTTGCTCATATTGGGGTTCTACAAGTTTTAGAAGAAGCCGGGATTGAGATCTGGGGCATAGTTGGTACCAGCATGGGTGCCTTAATTGGGAGCACCTTTGCCGCGGGAAGTGATCTTTATTATTTAGAACGCTTGTTGGAGTATATTAGCTGGGAAGAAATTATTGATATTG
>JANQHU010000268.1 GCA_028282485.1 Bacillota bacterium | reverse complement strand
TTGACAAGTGCCAATTTGAAGTATAGCGCCCAGAAGAGACTGGAAGATCGTCCGTATGGCCTTCCACTCGAATCTTTTTGCCGGAATTAAATAAGATTTCTGCCAATTCGTCTAAAATCTTAATGGATTCCCCTGTTAATTCGGCCTTGGCTGATTCAAATAATACTGAATCAGCCAAGTCTACGATTAAACCTTCCTCACTAATCTTGGCCTTAATCGAACCAGCTAACCCTTCCCGCTGTACAAATTGATTTATTAAATCCATTAGGGAATTAAAATCTTCCCCTTCACTCATTAGACTTTTCTCATCACTATTATTAGCAGTAGCCGAATTCCCTAAATCTCCGAAAGGATTAATTAAATTGGGAGCTGATTTATTATTAGTAGTACCCCCACTGCCACTAGTCCCTCCTGTTCCAAAAGCCATACTCATGGAAGTAGAAAGCTGTTTAAACTTGACCGCATCCACTGAGGCCATGGCAAATAAAACCACAAAAAAGACCATTAGCAGCGTAATTAAATCCGCATAAGTTACTAACCAACGTTCTGAACTTTCATGTTCTTCATGTTTCTTTTTTCGTCCGCTCATGTCAACTCACTTCCCTATGAATTAATCATTCTTCTCCTTCCTCTTCTTTTTTCCGTTCCGATGGAGGAAGGAACGAGGTGAGTTTTTCGGTAATCACCCGCGGATGTTCGCCAGCCTGAATGGATAGAATTCCTTCAATAATAATCTGTCTTGCTTCTACCTCTTTTTTACTATTAAGTTTTAATTTTGTAGAAATTGGTAAAAAAATAACATTAGCAAAAAAAACACCGTAAAAGGTGGCCACAAAAGCTGTAGAAATAGCTGGTCCCAAACTGGAAGTATCTGACAAATTAGCTAAAATATTAACCAAACCCATGACGGTCCCTACCACTCCCAAGGTCGGTGCAAAGCCCCCTCCTTGTTTGAAAACCTCGATCCCAGCCTGATGCCGCTCCTCCATATAACCAGTTTCAATTTCTAAAATTTCCCGCACCAGATTGGGATCCGTACCATCCACTACTAATTGAATTCCTTTTTTTAAAAAAGGATCTTTAACTTCACTGGATAGTTCTTCTAGTTTTAACAGCCCCTCTTTACGGGCCGCTTCTGAATAACGCACAATCTCCTCAATCAAATCTTTGATCTTCACTTCGGGTTCTTTCATTGCAATTATAATATAATTAAAAATTTTTAAGATATCCTGTAGCTTCGAAGAAGTAATAACCACTCCAAAGGTTCCGCCCACCACAATTAAAAAAGCGGGTAGATTTAACAGCCGCAACAAGGCAGCCGGACCACCGGAATGCTCTGCTTCTAAGATTCCGGCGGTGATTATACAACCAATGGATACCACTAAACCAATAATCGTTGCTAAATCCATAGCCTTTTGCGCTCCCCATCTTAATGGTTTAATTATTATGTTTATCGGATTTTTTCCCGAATAAGTTTAGTTATGGATGGGTAAATACTTAGAAATAACTATAAAAAAAGAATTGGATACCAATAATTTCAAGTTCCAATTCTTTGTAAATTATTTACTATTTATCGATTACAGCCTTTATTTCGGCTTGATTACCCCTACCGAGAGAATAAATTTAATCCCTTCTTCAATACTCATATCCAAAAAAGTAGCTTCTTCTTCCGGAACAAAGACTAAAAAACCTGTGGTAATATTGGGAGTAGTGGGAATGAAGATGCTTAACAACTTCTCCCCTTTCTTGGCGGAACATTCAGCCGGTGCTTCTCCTGTTAAAAACCCTACACTATAATTAATGCTTCCCGGATAACGAATTAAGACTACCTTGTGAAATGCACTTTTTTCGGTATTGGCAAAACTCTCAGTGATTTGTTTAATTAAAGCATAGATTCCTCTTAGAATCGGGATTTTACTTAAAATTCCTTCTCCAAAGCTGATTAATTTCTTGCCAATATAGATCCGGGAAAACATGCCTACCAAACTAATTACCACGATCAGCGTAACTAATCCCAGGCCTGGTATTTTACGGGGAAACAAACCACCTAAGATGGCATCGGTCTGTTTAAAACCCCAAATTAAGAGCCAAACCGTTACCAAAATGGGTAGAATCACTAATAATCCCGTTAAAAAATTATTTCGTAACATTTTTAACATTTACAAAATCACACCTTCATCATCAATCTTTTCTATAATTCAACCCCGGCTAATTCGGCCATTTCCCCTAATAATTCCTGAAAAACATCTAACGCCCGAGAAATGGGTTCCGGCCTTTCCATATCTACTCCGGCTTTACGTAGGAGGTTGAGGGGATCATCGGAATCACCACTCTTTAGAAATTCCAAATAACGCTCCCGCGCCTCGGCATCTCCCTGAAAGATTCTGCGCGCCAAAGCTATGGCCGCCGTATAACCAGTTGCATATTTATACACATAAAAGGCCGAATAAAAATGAGGAATTCGGGCCCATTCCATTTTAATTTCCGGATCAATAACCGCTTGGGCCCCATAATAAAGCTGATTTAACTCAAAATACTTCTGACTAAAGATTTCGGCAGTTAAGGCTCCCCCATTTTCAATCTCTTCGTGAATTATTTTTTCAAATTCCGCAAACATTGTCTGCCGGAATACGGTAGTCCGAAACTGCTCTAAGTACTGATTCAGCAAATACAATTTTTCTGCCCGGTTAGTAGTCTTTGCCAGCAAATATTCCATTAATAAGGTTTCATTAACCGTGGAAGCTACTTCCGCCACAAAAATGCGATAACCAGCATAAACATAAGGCTGATTCTGATTAGAGTAATAACTATGTAGAGCATGACCCATTTCGTGAGCCAGGGTAAAAACATCATGAACCTTTCCCTGATAATTGGTGAGGACATAGGGGTGGGTATCATAGGACCCAAAAGCATACGCTCCGCTTGTCTTTCCTTGATTTTCGTAAACATCAATCCAACCATTCTGAAAACCCTGCTGCAAAATCTCTAAATATTCAGCCCCCAAAGGACGGAGGGCTTCACTAACTAACTCTTTAGCCTGGTCGTAAGTAACATTGTTTTGATAATCGGAGACCAAAGGCGCATAAAGATCATACATATGTAAGTCAGAAAGATCTAGCATTTTTTTCCGTAATTTTAAGTAATCCTGTAAAGCCGGGAGATAGTTATGAATGGTTTGAATTAGGCCTTCGTAAACCGCAACGGAAATATGATCATCATCCAAAGATGCCACTAAGGCGGAGGGAAATTGTCTCATTCGGGCATAAAAAACATCGGT
>JANQHU010000116.1 GCA_028282485.1 Bacillota bacterium | reverse complement strand
CCAAGATGAAAGTCGTCCAGGAAGTTACTGCCAATTGGGATACTGAGTTAGCTTTCAAAGGAATCAAGGATGCTCTCAAAGCTCATAAAAAAATCGATGCCGTCTTCTGTGCTTGGGATGGCGGAACCATGGCAGTGCTCCAAGCTTTAAAAGCGGCCAAACGGGATCCTTTGTTAATTGGTTTCGACTGTGCTCCCAACGCTCTAAAAGCTATGAAAGCCGGAGATGTAGACGCTGATGTGGCTCAATTCCTCTTCAAAATGGGTTATGAAGGCGTAGTAGCTGCCGTGAAATTAGCCAAAGGCCAAAAAATCCCCAAACGAATCGATACTGGCAGTATGGTGGTTACTCCGGGTAACGTCGACAAATTTGTCAAAGATAATAAGCTTCCGGCATTATAATAATAGAATAAGTAAAGCACTAAACCTAATAGTTATTCAGCAAGCGGAACATAATCAGCCTTAATTTAAACCAAAAACGAAGTCCGAGGAAATAAATTCAGCAGACTTCGTTTTTGGTTTTCAACTTCTTGAAACCTTTAAGCTCTCAGACGAAACTCACGCCGCAAAAACATGCCGCCCAATCTTATTAACCACCGGCCGACTCCAAATCCACTTGGAGGTGGTCTGGGCCGGATTATAAAAATACAAAGCTCCTCCCGAAGGATCCCAGCCAGCTACGGCTAAGCGTGCCGCCCGGATGGCTTCTGCGTCCGGAGTCAGCCAAATCTGGCCGTCCCGAACCGTACAAAACTCTCCCGGTTTAAAAATGATGCTCTCTAAAGAATTAGGAAATCTCTGATGGGAGATCCGATTTAATAAGACCGCTCCCACCGCCACCTTTCCGGTAAACGGTTCACCGCGGGCCTCGGCATGAATAACTCGAGCCAATAGATAGAGATTTACCTGGGACTGCCACTTTCTATTCTCTTTTGGAGTAACCCCAGAAGCAGCCTTCTCTGAACTTGCTACTGTCGGAGAAAATTTTGGGGTGACAAGAGCTTCTTCTTTAACTTCCTTCTTTTTAAATAACTCCTTCTTTTCCGCAGTTGATAAAGCCTGAGGAGCAGTGCTTTCAACTGGGACCTTATTCATTTTGGGGGCGGTATTTTTGCGAGAATCGCTGTTCGGCAAAACGATACTTAAAAGCAGAATTAAACTTACCGTTGCCGGAATTAAGCGCTGCCAATTGTTAATGAACAAATAATAAACCTTGAGCATCGAACCGCTCCTTTCCACTTAATTATTGTTACCTGCAAGTATCTAGTATAACATCGGTTCAGGAGTAAACCAACTGAAAATAGGGCCCATTTATACCAAAACTTGATACAGGTCCAAAAAAAAACGCCGCACCCAAAAAAGGTACGGCGGCTTCGTTTTCTTAATTTTTGCGGGGAGATCTCTAAAAAAATTATTGTTTAAGACGCTTTTTCTTTTTAGAAATATCAATATAAACCGCTAATAAGATCACAAAACCCTTGACGATTAACTGCCAGAAAGAATTGATATTTAACAGATTCAAACCATTATTGAGAACCCCGATTACTAAGACCCCAATAATGGTCCCTCCGATCCGGCCTACTCCTCCGGAAAAACTGGTCCCCCCCAAAACAACGGCGGCAATGGCGTCTAACTCAAAACCATTGCCTAGGGTCGGTTGGCCCGAATACATCCGGGCACAGAGAATCACTCCACTAAAAGCGGCAATGGCTCCAATTAAGGTATGGACCAAGACCTGGACTCTTTGGATATTAATTCCCGAATACTTAGCCGCCTCCCGATTACCACCAATGGCATAAATATAACGGCCCATCTTAGTCTTGTTTAGTAAAATACTGACTAAGATAATCAAGACTACCGTATAAATGATCGGTAAGGCGATGGGCCCAACGTAACCATTGCCCAAGAAATTAAACTCCGGGACCATGGTTCGAATGGGCTGGCCGGCCGCATAGACATAAACCGCGCCGCGAGCAATCTGCATCATTGCTAAAGTCACAATAAAAGGGGCAATTCCCGTGCGGGAAATAATCACCCCGTTAAACATCCCTAATAAGGCCCCTACGGCAACCCCCATGGTAATAGCCAAGGGTACCGGAATATTATTATTAGTTATTAAACCGGCTGCCAGAGTTCCTCCCAAAGCTAAAATAGGCCCTACCGAAAGATCGATTCCCCCGATGATAATTACTAAAGTCATTCCTAAAGCCAGATTAGCATTAGTGGATACTTGGCGCAAGACATTTAAAATATTCTCAATGGTAAAAAAATAGGGGGATAAAAAGCTGAGTGCCACACACAACCCCAGTAAACCAAGTAGAATTCCTAAATTATCCCGAAAAAAATTCACCACTGGTCTAATTAAATAATTATGAACCAGCCCGTTTTTATGATTAGCAAGCACCTTTACTTCCATCTTAATTACCTCCAGTAGCATAATGCATTATTCGCTCTTGATCAAACTCATCCCGAATCAAAGATCCGGCAATGCTTCCCTTATGCATTACCATGATGCGGTCGCTCATATTAATCACTTCCGGTAATTCCGAGGAAATCATAATGATGCCCACCCCTTCAGCGGCTAAGGCATTAATTAAAGCATAGATTTCTGCTTTCGCCCCAATATCCACCCCCCGAGTCGGCTCATCCAAAATTAAGACCCGCGGCTTCGTGGCTAACCATTTGGCCAAGACCACTTTTTGTTGGTTACCGCCACTAAGATTACCTACCTGTTGGTCGATACTAGGAGTCTTAATCCCCAAGCGCTCCACATAATCATGCACCAAATTAAATTCTTTTTGATGATCAGTCTTTATAAATTTAACAAACTGCTTCAAAACTGTTAAGGTAATGTTATAACTAATACTTTTAATTAAAACTAAGCCTTGTTCTTTACGATTTTCCGGGACTAAAGCAATCCGATGACTCATGGCGACACTAGGCGAAGTTATCTCCACTGGTTTCTGCTCAATATAAATCCGGCCGCTATCAAATGTTTCAATGCCAAAAATAACTTGGGCCAGTTCACTTCGCCCGGCCCCTACCAGGCCGGCAAAACCCAGGATTTCGCCTCGTTTTAAAGTAAAGCTGATATCTTGTAAAACGCCCTTTTTGGCTAAATTTTGCACTTCTAAGACTACATCACTGGTTTCCTGATAATTACGTTGATAAAGTTCCCCTAATTCACGTCCCACCATCAGCCCGATTAATTCTTCCCGATGAGTGTTCCTGGTTTCTCGAGTACCGATATATTTACCATCCCGCAAAACAGTAATCCGATCGGTAATTTCAAATAGTTCTTCCATCCGGTGAGAAATGTAGATAATCCCCATCTTTTTTTCTTTTAATTCTTTAATTATTTTAAAAAGCAAGCCTACTTCTTTATTGGTTAAGGAAGCGGTCGGCTCATCCATGACAATGATGTCGGCATTAATGGATAAGGCTTTAGCGATTTCCACCATTTGTTGCTCAGCAATACTCAAATCACTAACCTTCGCCTCGGGTTGCAACTCCGGGCCACATAATGCTAAAATTTTTCGGGCCCGCTCATTAATTTGGCGATAATCAACCATTTTCCAAAAAGAAGTCTGGAATTCCCGTCCCAAAAAGATATTTTCCGCCACTGTCATTTCGGGAACTAAACATAATTCTTGATGAATCACACTAATACCGTAAGCATTAGCGGTATGGACACTATCCAAATTTACTGGGCGGCCCTTCACCAAAATTTCGCCTTCATTGGCCGAATGCACTCCCGCCAAGATTTTAATAAGCGTTGACTTTCCTGCGCCATTTTCGCCTAATAAAGCATGAACTTCGCCGCGGCGGAGTTCGAAAGCAACATTATTTAAAGCATAAACCCCGGGAAACTGCTTGTGAATACCACGCATTTCCAATAGAATCGGTTCGATCATCTTTTTGCTCTTCACCGCCTTCTCTTTTTTGCTGGTTAATTGCAGGATAAATCTGAAAAAAAAGCCCGGCTTTTTACCAGATTGCCGGGCTTTTTGGGGCAGTAATAACTAATTATTGCCAACCATTGAGGTTGAATTTATGCACATTCTTCTTATCAATTAAAGTTACTGGAACTAAGATTTCATGCTTTACTTTTTTCTTAGCTAAAATTTTATAGGCGATTTTGGCGGCTGTTTTCCCAATACTAATGGGGGATTGGGCTGAAGTAGCAGTCATCAAACCCTCTTTAATCATTTTTTTAGCTTCTGGAGCACCATCAACTCCGTAAATCAAGACGCCTTTGTCTTTACCAGCGGCTTGCAATGCGGCCAATGCCCCCATAGCGGTAGGATCATTTAAGCCCATGACCACATCAATCTTCTTATTGGCTTGCAGAATGTTCTCCATTACCGGCATCGCATGTTCTAACTGGCCGGAAGAACTTTGTTTGGCAACGATTTTATAGCGGGACTTACCTTTAATAGTATCTTCAAAAGCTTTAGTACGGTCAATGGCTGATTTGGCGGTGGGATGCTCTAACAACACAATATTCGCTCTTTTTAATCGTTTCATCATATCTTTCGCTGCTAAAACTCCAGCATTATAATTGTCCGAGGCCACGATACAAGCTACTAATTTTTTATCATAAACCGGAGCATCCACATTAATAATGGGGATTTTAGCTCTTTTGGCTGCTTCTAAAGCCGGCTTAATCCCTTTCCAATCCACCGGATTTAAAAAGATGGCATCCACTCGTTGGGCAATTAGATCTTCAATTTGACTAATCTGCTTGGCTTGATCCAACGCCGGATCTAAAGTAATCACCGTGTCGCCTTTCTTTTTAGTGATTGATTCAATGCCACCATTTAAAGCTAAGAAGAACGGATTGTTTAAAGTCATATAAGTAGCCCCAAAACGATAACGTTTCTTGGCATCAACTCCCACGGCTAACAGACTGATAATTAAGATAACTCCCAAAGCTATGGCAAATAATTTTCTTTTCGACATTAAATAACCTCCTAAAAAATAATAATCAACCTTTTTCCAACCCTATAAATCGCTTCACAGAACAACCTATCCTCAGCTTGTGAGTATAGTTCCTTCATTTTTTTCGCTTCTTCTCCCCCTTTCTCCAATGCCAGTTTTTCTATCACTTGCTAAATAAATAACTGTTTTACAAAGAATTTAAATTCTTTGTAAAACAGTTACATTTTAAACTTCTTAATGGAGCTCTTTAAATCTTTGGCAGAATTCATAATCGTATTAAAAGAATTGAGGATCTGGTCCACGCGGCTTGCCTGCTCCTCGGTACAAGCGGCAACCTCCTCACTACTGGCGGCAAAGGTTTGGGCAATATTGGAGATATCTTTACTGGCGGTTTCGATAGTCCCAATCCCGGTCACCGCTTCGGTAATGCTGGCAGAAGTATTTTTCACTTCGTGATCAACCATGAAACTACTCTTTTCAATATCATCGAGAGCTTGATTCACCGTACTCATCAAGCCACTGGAGCGCTCGGCTTCGGCGGTCCATTCTTTCATATTAGCATTTAATTTGGCCATTTCCTTTTGCATAGTGCCGATAGTATTGATAACCTGCTTAGCCGAAAGGGCCGACTGGTCGGCTAACTTCTTCACTTCATCGGCAACCACGGCAAAACCCTGGCCGTACTCTCCGGCTTTACTGGCTTCAATAGCCGCATTTAAGGAAAGGAGATTGGTCTGTTCGGCTATATTGGTAATTACTTCGCTAATTTGATGAATACTTTGAGATTGCTGATTCAGATCACTAATCACTCCCGCCATATTTAAGATGGCCTGATTAACCGATTCATTTTGCTGCACAAAGATGCTAATTGATTTAGTGCCCTCTTTCGCAAAAGTGTTAGACTCCTGGGATAAATCGGTAACCACTTGGGCATTATCAGAAATTCCGTCTAACAAAATTTTAATATCATCTACATTATGGGAAGCTTTAGAGGCGGCATTTACCTGCCGCTCAGCTCCTGCTGCGATATCCTGCATGGTGAGGGCTATTTGATTACTAATGTCGGCATTTTGTTGCAGATTATCATTTAAATTATCGATTAAACCCGTTAAATCTTCACTAACGTCATTTACTTTTTTGGTAATATTTTTAACACTATTTTTCATATTATTAAAAGCCTTACTGAGGATCTCAAACTCATCATTAGACTTAATCACAATATCCGCCAAGCCGAGATCTCCGTTAGCCATAGTGGTAAAAGCCGCGGTCAGAGTCTTCATCACCTTGGCAATTCGGGTGGAGAGCCCCAGGGAATAAAAAAAGGCAAAAAGTCCGACCACGATGATACAAGCAAAAGAAACCAGGCGGATAAAATCGTAATTTTGATCAATCTCCCTCCTGATTTCCTCACTATATTGCAACTCCGCGGCAATTAGATCTTTAATCCCGGAATCAATAAACTCATTTAACTTCCTAGTTTCCTGATATTTTTTGAGCACCACTCCCAGGGAAAGCTTTTCTGCCCCAGCGGAAATATACTTCAAGTTGTCAAAATATGTATCCACCTTAGCGGCTACAGCCGCATACTTTACCCGCACATTCGCATCCCCGCGGGGAAGCATGCCATCCACAAAGTTTAGGGCTGCATAAACCTCATCCCGAACCGGTTTACTATTAGCATACATCTTTTTACGTCGGTCCACTAAAGTTAACTGGTTAACTAAAGTATAAGTATGCTTCCCTAAACGCTCCGAAATCTTATCCGTACTACTGATTATTTGCAAGATACTGCTATAGCGTTCGTTAAAGTCGGAAGTAAAATAGAAGACGGCAATAATAATACTTAGAAACATCCCAATGATTAGAAAAAAGCCGAACCTAATTTTGGCCCCCGTACTTTTAAACCGCTTTTTTCTCGGCACCGAAGATTCCCCCTCCCGGAATCTTATAAAAACTACTAATTATTATCGGCAAGAGTTGTAATTAATTTATAGTTTTATTTTAAAAATATAAAAAAAATTTAATTTCAAAAAACTATTTTTTGAAATTGAACTGGTTGCAGGCTTTGATTGGTTATAACAATGAATTATGCTCTGGATTATTTAGTCTTTCTTAGGTTTATCATTTAAAAACAAACCAAAAATTCCTCTTAAAAACCTAGGTATCCCCAGTAGTAAAAATTTAGAAATTTTAGCATCCAGTGCACCCCATTTTTGCATAAGACCATTAGGTTCATAACTTGAGTCTTCAAAAGTATTTATATGACCCTTTAAAAAATTATCAATAGGCTCTACCACGGTCCCGAAAACGGGTTTGATAATTCTTCCCCAAGTATATGTAAATGGAGCGGTCAAGGTTTTTAATATAAATTTATCTTCTTTTTCCATATGTTTTTTATGCTCTTTAGCAATTTGCGGGACTCGATCTTTTGGAGGTTCTTCTTGAGCAATTTTTTTATTAACTTCTTGTTCTTTTAATTGCTTTTCTTGGGGATTTAATTTATCCTTCTTAATTTCATTTGCTGTTTTTGGCATTTGAGTTAATTTGTTATTAATTTCTTCAAGCAACTTTATATATTCTGGAGTTATTTCAACTTTTTTCGAAGTTGCTAAATTTAATTTACTAATTATTAAATTTATTAATAATTGCCCTTGTTCTTCAACTGAAATCGACTGATACTCGGCAGTTTGCATATAAGCTTCAATTTGCTTTATATAAATCTGCAACTCTGAATTCTTGTTTTTTATATACTCGTTTATATCATTATCAAATGACACCAACTCATTTTTATCTAAAGAAAGTAATTTTTGTCGTACTTGATCTTCAGGGATTTGTTGATTATTATCAGTTTCTAATTTTAAATATTCGGCTAAGCCTTCTGCAAGTTCTGGGTTATTTTTAACATTTTTAATAATTTGATTAACCAACTCTTCTTTTTCAAGCTTCAAATCATTTGAATTTATATCCGGATCTATATCAAAATCACCATTTTTATCTATTTGTTCTAAAAACTTAGTAATATCGTTTTCTTCTTTACCTTTGTCATCTTCTTGCAAACTTAGATTTTGAACCTGTTCTGGATTTTTATCTGAGAGTGAAGTAGCATCATTATTTTTTTCATTAAATAAATCTTCTATTCGAAAACCTTCTGGATTTATTTCAAAATCTCCTGGTTTTATCTTGAATTTTTCTTGTTTTAATACGTTATTATTTTGAACATTAATTTGACCAACACTTTGATTACTTTTTCCATTTGTACTGGCATTTATATTGGCTATATTATTCATATAAACCTCACACCCCTTTAAATTAATTTTATCACTATTCCAATATATGTCAAGTAATTAACAAAAAAAACTTCAAAAACCACCGAAATATAAATAAGCTCTTGACGTTGCGGCTTTAGAGGCTGTATAATTAAATTGTAAGCTTGTATTAAAATCAATTATTTTTGCTCACTAACAGTTAAATTTTTACTTTTTTAATTTTATGATTGCATATTTAAATAATTCTGTTATAATAAAGATAATTGTTTTTAAAAATATATACTTGCCGGAGGCGATTCTTAGTGGGAGCAAAGCTGCAAAGGAATTCAGCTGAAATCTATGATGAAATGTTGGATGAAACAATTGTCGAAGCAGCTCGTAATGGTAGTGATTCCGCTCAGGAGTTTCTCATAAATAAGTACAAAAATTTTGTTCGTGCCAAAGCCCGTTCCTATTTTTTAATTGGTGCCGACCGGGAAGACATTATTCAAGAAGGTATGATTGGCCTTTATAAAGCGATTCGGGACTTTCGGAATGATAAATTAGCTTCCTTTCGTGCTTTTGCCGAACTTTGTATTACCAGACAGATTATTACCGCCATTAAAACAGCAACACGGCAAAAACACATTCCGTTAAACTCATATGTTTCGTTAAACAAACCGATTTACGATGAAGAATCGGACCGCACGTTACTTGACGTAATTTCGGGAACCAAAGTAACTGATCCCGAAGAACTGGTGATCAGTCGGGAAGAGTTTATTGATATTGAACATAAAATGGGCGAGTTTTTAAGCGACCTCGAATGGAAAGTCTTAATGTCCTACCTAGACGGCCGTTCTTACCAAGAGATTGCCAAAGACTTACGGCGTCACGTGAAATCCATTGACAATGCCTTGCAACGGGTCAAAAGAAAATTAGAACGTTACTTAGAGAAGCGCGACGAATGCAATAATTACGAGTAAACTTTAAAGCGCCCAACAATCAACTAAAAAACAAAAGTAAAGACGGATTTCCCCTCGGGAAATTCGTTTATTTCTGTTTATGAAGATATTTATTAAGATAATAATTATTGTTCCGGTTTATTTCTAAGATATCTCCTTGATAATTCACTTCAATTCGTTCCGGCGGCACGGGCAGAGTTTTATGTACCATAGTGCTGAGACCCTTTAAAGTAACTGTATCCGTGTAAGTTTGGGATCCGGCCACTATTTTTAGGTCCACCCGCCCGGGAATGTTTAATAACCCCAGATTAGCTAGCTTGATACTGACAGCATACTCTTGGTTCCTTTTTGTGAAGATAACTTGCTTAATGGCCACATCATAAGCCCCCACCGCATAGACCCATTGGCGAAAAAACCCGACTAACTCCCGGCCATATAACCGCAGCCCCAGCTTTGAAAAATCCCGCACCCCGGCTTTTCGATAGCTATATTCCCCAACAAACTTTTTGAGATAAGCCCAAAATTTTCTTTCCCCCACCACCGACCGCAACATATGCAAGACGTAAGCTCCTTTG
>JANQHU010000201.1 GCA_028282485.1 Bacillota bacterium | reverse complement strand
CGGCTCTGCAAGATTACCAACGAGCGGTCATTATCGGCAGCCCTAATACTTTTGGCAAAGGAACCGTGCAAACCTTTGCCGATCTGGATAGTTTGGTACCCACTCGAGCCAGTCATTTAAAACCGTTAGGTTCTTTAAAACTGACCATTCGAAAATTTTACCGGGTCAACGGGGGTTCCACCCAAGGTGAGGGAGTGACTGCGGATATCATCTTACCGGATACCTATAGTTATTTGGAATTAGGAGAGAAGTCCCTGGACTACTATTTACCCTGGGATACCATTGCGCCAGTTCCTTATCAAAAATGGCCCGGCGGGCTTGAACTTAGTTATTTAAAAGAGAAAAGCCAGCAAAGAGTTAGGGCGAGTAAAGTATTTACTAACATTAATGCTTATGTAGGTAAGTTGGAAGCCGAAAAAAATCTAAAAAATAATTACCAATTAGAGTTAAGTAAATTTATTCGCAAACAAGAAGAAGCTAAAAAGGAATTTCAAAAAATTGAAGCTTTGCAAACCGCGCCTACTCAGGTTAAAGTTTTCGGCCTCAAAGAGCAGCAACATTCGAAAGCACGGAGTAAGTCCTTAACTGATTGGTATCAGCAGATCAATAAAGATGCTTATATTCTGGAAGCAGCAGCTGTTATACAAGATATGATTTCAAGCAGTAATGACGATGGTAAAAAAAAGACCGCTTTTCGTAAAAGCGGTCTGGAAAAATGAAAATATATAAATAAAAGGGAAGGAATGAAAAATGGGTTGATTTGGTTATGTTTCTATTATAAACTATTTTTTTCGGGAAATAAAGGGGTAAATGGTTAAAAATGTATAGAAACTGAAAAAATTTTAGGTGCCAGTAATTAGGAGAGACATAAATGCTTCCAATTTTTAATATAATATTAAGAATAGTTATTTGGCTGAAAAATAATTTTTTTAGGAGTGAAGGAAAATGGATTTTTTAGGGACGATTATTTATATTGGCTGGGTGATCTTTGGAATTTGGTGGCTAATTTATTTGGGTCTGGCTTTTTATACGAAAGCCCGAACCATGGCTGTCTTTTTAATCGGGGCCGGGCTATTATTCATTTTTGGTCAGAGTTTCTTTACGGCTAATGGCTGGGAGACGGGTGCTATTTTACTCTTTGTGCCCTTTTTGTTATTTTTACCGAGCATGTTACGAATTGTGAATGAGTACGAACGGGGCGTCTTATTTCGTTTTGGAAGGCAAATCGCAGTCTTAAATCCCGGAGTTAATCTGGTTTTTCCCATGGGAATCGATATGGTCCGTAATGTTGATCTGCGCACCTTTACCATTGATGTTCCCAAACAAGAGGTAATTACCAGAGATAATGTGACCATCTTAGTGGATGCTGTGGTTTATTTTAATGTGTATGATCCTACTTCGGCGATTATTAAAGTAGCGGATCATGTGAAAAGTACTTCATTGCTGGCCCAAACGATTTTACGTTCGGTGTTAGGTCAAAACGAACTGGATGAAATGCTAGCCAACCGGGGGAAATTAAATGAGATTTTGAAAGACTTTATGGATGAAGCTACTGATCCCTGGGGAGTCAAAGTAACTTCTGTTGAGGTAAAAGCGGTGGAATTAGCCGAAAGTATGAAAAGAGCGATTGCTAAACAAGCAGAAGCAGAACGGGAAAGGCGCGCTAAGATTATTGCGGCGGAAGGAGAGTTGCAGGCTTCCGAAAAATTATCCGAAGCGGCTCGGGTTTTATCCGCGGAACCGGCCTCTATTCAATTGCGTTATCTCCAGACTTTATCGGAAATTGCGGTAGAAAGAAATTCTACAGTAATTTTTCCCCTCCCTGTTGAGTTATTACGTTTTTTTACCGAGAAGGGCAATAATTAAGGAAGGTTGGCAGAAATATTTATGGTTTTCATTTCCAAATCCTTGACAATTGCTTGGCGATAATTTAATATTTTACTAGACAGATTTTGTTTAAAGAGTAGGAGGTGAAGCCATGCCAACTTATGAGTATATTTGCAGTGAGTGTGGAGTTTTTGAAGAGTTTCATAGTATTAATCATAGTTTAACGGCCTGTCCCCGTTGTCATGGTGATGTCAAAAAGTTGATTAGCCAGAATTCCAGTATTATTTTTAAAGGTTCTGGATTTCATAGCACTGATTATCGTTCGGGAGACTACCAAAAGAAAGTCGGCAAGGAAACGGAAAAGCAGAGTACTGCTGCTCAGGCGAAAAAGACAGAAAAAGCTTCATAAATTTTTGCATCAGAATTTAAAAAGAAAGAAGGTCACTTCGGTGACTTTTCTCTTTGTATAGCGGGGGTTTATATAATTATGAAAGAACAAATTGTGGCACGAAGAGTTAAGCAGAGTTTGCTGGAATCCCTAAAGGAGGCGGCTTTAACCGCTCGGGCTAAAGCAGCCTTACAATTTGACAGTTTACCCGAGATTAGCTTAGAGGTGCCTAAGGATAAAAATCATGGTAATTTTGCAGCCAATTTGGCGATGGTTTTAGCTAAAACCGTCAAACTGGCACCCCGGGAGACCGCCAAACGTATTTTGGCGCACCTCCAGCCTAATGCCTATTTAGAAAAAGTAGAGATTGCTGGCCCGGGATTTATTAATTTTTACTTAAACCAGCAGTGGTTAATGGAGACCTTGACGGCTGTTTTGGAGCAAAAAGAGAATTATGGTAATAACGCGGAACTGATGGGGCAGAAAATTCAATTGGAATTTGTTAGTGCCAACCCGGTAGGACCGATGAATGTGGTTAATGCGCGAGCCGCGGCCTTTGGTGATTGTTTGGGGAATTTATTTGCAGCTTGTGGCGGAGTAGTTAGCCGTGAGTATTATATTAATGATTATGGGGTCCAGATCGAGACCTTAGGCCGCTCCATCGAGGCCCGGTACCGGGAATTATTAGGGGAAACCATTGTTTTTCCGGAAGACGGTTATCAGGGGGAGTATATTAAAGAGCTTGCCCAGCAGGCTGTTGCCGAATATGGGACACAATTGCTACAGAATTCTCCGGAAGAGCGGATTTTACAGTTGCGGGAGCTGGGTTATCGGCAAATGCTGGCCGAACAAAAGAAAGATTTAGCAGCCTACGGAGTCGAATACGATGTTTGGTATAGTGAGCGAGGGCTTCATGAATCAGGCCAGGTGGCCAAGATTCTGGAGGACTTAATTGCCGCTGAACTTACTTACGAGGCCGACGGGGCCATCTGGTTACAAACTACCAAATACGGTGATGATAAAAATCGGGTTTTAAAGACTTCTGATGGTCGAACGACTTACTTTTTGGCGGATATTGCTTATCATTTGCATAAATTTGAACGGGGCTTTGATTTGGCCATTGATATTTGGGGGCCGGATCACCATGGCTATATTCCCCGCATGAAAGCGGCCTTAGTCGCCATGGGGATTGTGCGAGAGCGGTTTGAGGTCTTAATCGCCCAGCAGATTAATCTTTTAAAAGAAGGACAACCTTTTAAAATGTCGAAGCGCCGCGGTGAATTTATCACTATGGCCGATCTCTTGCAGGAAGTGGGTAACGATGCCGCCCGGTGGTTTTTCTTAATGCGCAGCCCGGAAAGCCATTTGGATTTTGATCTGGCTCTGGCTAAAGCGACTACCGCCGAAAATCCGGTATTTTATGTGCAGTATGCCTATGCACGAATTTGCAGCATTTTTCGTCAAGCCACTGAAAAAGGAATTACTAGCTTCGGGGAGTGGAATCCGGCGGGCGCTCTTAATTTTTGGGATGACTTGGAGTTTGAACTCTTAGAGAAGGCGGCCCATTTTCCAGAATTAATTATGGACGTGGCTAAAAAAAGAGAGCCCCATCGTTTGACTAATTATCTGTTAGAATTGGCAACCTTATTTCACTCTTATTACAATAAACGGCGTTTTATTAGTGACGATCTTGAAGAAACACGCTCCCGGCTGATTATGGCCCAAGGGTTAGGGTTTCTTTTGCAGAAAGGGTTAAGTTTGTTAGGTGTAAGTTCGCCGCAGCAGATGTAATTTGAAGTGAGGCGATTAATAGGAGGAAGATTATGGCTAAATTTATATTTATCACCGGGGGAGTAGTTTCATCTCTGGGAAAAGGAATTACCGCGGCTTCGTTAGGATGTCTCTTAAAAAATAAGGGGATTAGCGTTTCCATTTTAAAGTTGGATCCTTATATTAATGTGGATCCGGGAACCATGAGCCCTTATCAACATGGTGAAGTATTTGTCACTGATGATGGTGCCGAAACCGATTTGGATTTGGGCCATTACGAACGTTTTATTGATGTTAATTTAAGTAAAAATAATAATGTGACCACCGGAAAGATTTATTGGTCGGTCATCACAAAGGAACGAAAAGGGGATTTTCTGGGGGGCACCGTTCAGGTGATTCCCCATATCACTAACGAGATTAAGGAAAGAATTCGGCGGGTCGCCCGGGAGAGTCAAGCGGATGTGGTCTTAGTCGAAGTAGGGGGCACCGTAGGGGATATTGAAAGCCTACCTTTTTTAGAAGCAATTCGGCAGTTTCGCAGTGATGTAGGTAAAGACGGAGTCATGTATCTTCATGTTACTCTAATGCCTTATATCGGGACATCCATGGAATTAAAAACGAAACCGACCCAACATAGTGTCAAAGAATTACGGAGCATTGGTATTCAACCGGATGTGATTGTCTGTCGTTCCGAAAACTATATTTCCGATGAGACTAAAGCCAAAATTGCTCTCTTCTGCGATATTGAAAAAGAGGCCGTAATTCCGAACCTGGATGCTCAAACTATCTATGAGGTTCCCTTAGCCCTGGAGAAGACCGGCTTAGATAAAATTGTGGCCGAACGTTTAAATCTCCAACTAACCCCGGCGGATCTCTCCGCCTGGCGGGAAATGGTGGAAAAGATTAAGGCGCCCAAGTACGAAGTAACCATTGGGATTGTTGGCAAATATGTCGCTTTACCTGATGCTTATTTAAGCGTGGCCGAAGCCTTACGCCACGGTGGAATTAATCATGATACACAGATTAAAATTAAATGGATCAATTCGGAACAAATTGAAAAAGACGGCGTTGAGCAG
The DNA here is from genome assembly GCA_028282485.1 of Bacillota bacterium. Taxonomy (GTDB): domain Bacteria; phylum Bacillota; class UBA4882; order UBA8346; family UBA8346; genus JANQHU01. The sequence goes on along the minus strand of JANQHU010000201.1, from coordinate 3,743 downwards.
GTCATTGGATCGGTGGATGGCATTTTAGTACCGGGTGGCTTCGGGGACCGCGGTATTGAAGGAAAAGTGGCGGCAGTTCGCCAAGCACGGGAAAAGAAGATCCCTTATTTAGGAATTTGTTTGGGAATGCAGTGTGCCGTGATTGAGTTTGCCAGAAATGTCTGTGGGTTTACTGGAGCTAATTCTTCTGAGTTTGATGAGAAGACTTTTTATCCGGTAATTGATATGTTGCCGGAACAAAAAGAGATTGACGGCTTAGGCGGTACTATGCGACTCGGCCTCGATCCGGTAACTTTAAAGAATAAAGATTCCCTGGCCTTTCAAGCGTATCAGGAGGAATTAATCTTTGAAAGACACCGCCATCGTTACGAATTTAATAACCAATTTTTGAATACTCTCAAAGAAAAAGGCTTGTTAATTAGTGGGCTTTTACCGGATCGTAATCTAGTAGAAATTGTGGAGCTGCCGGGTCATCCCTGGTTTGTGGCTACGCAGTTCCATCCGGAATTTAAATCGCGGCCCAATCGACCCCAACCCCTGTTTCGCGATTTTGTGGGAGCTGCTTTGCAATATAGACGTAACAAAGAAACTACCTAAAAATAAATTTAAAAAGTATGATTAACTCCGAACCTGTCAATAATTACTTTGAGAGGGGAGGAGTTAATTAATGTTGAAACAATTTACGGTTTTGATTACAATTATGTTATTAATAGGAATGACTAGCTCGCCGGTTAAAGGGGTAGCAAGTATTAGCAGAAATTATAATATTAGTAAAGCAATCAGCACCGCTTTTCAGGAGCAACAGAAATATGGTAAAGAAGTCTACGGTGAAGTTCGGCAGATAACCCCCCAGAGTTTAAATTTGACAACATCTAACGGAGCAAGTAATAGCTATCAGTTGACTGAGGAGACCCACTTCTTTTGTAACGGAAGGGCCTGTAGTTGGCAGGCCTTAAGGCCAGTGACCAAACAAGCTTTTTTTGAAGCGCGGCTTTTGGTAGATCAGAAAAATCGGGTATTAATGGTCCTCGGCTATTATTATGGAGAAGAGTTTCTGGTGAAAGAGATCTTTTCGGGAAAAGAAGGCTGGCAATTACGACTTTTCTCGGTAGTTCACGAAAAGGAGACGGTCTTTTTTATTGACAAGGGGGTTTTCGGCATATTCCCCCAGTTAAGTCTGCAAAAGGATCAAGTTATTTATGTTCTGTATGGGTACTACCAAAAGCTGCGGGCTATTTATACCAATTAATTTAGAAAAAATTAAATTTTAGCTATATAATTTCAAATAATCGACCGATATAAAATTAAGATTATATTTATAAGAATTATAACAATTGCTTATTTCAAAAATAATAAGGGAAGGATGTCTAATGAAAATAAAAGTAATGGTTGTGGATGATTCGGCCTTTATGCGTCAAGTGATCTCCAATATGATCAATGAAGATCCGGAATTAGAAATTGTTGGTATTGCGAGAGATGGGGAGGATGCCATCCAAAAAATACCGATCTTTAAACCGGATGTAATTACTTTAGATGTAGAAATGCCGAAGATGGATGGGATCTCTTTTTTGAAGAAAGTAATGACAGACAGTCCTTTGCCAATTATTATGGTCAGTTATTTGACTCGGGAAGGAGCCGAGCCCACTTTAAAAGCCCTGGAATTAGGAGCGGTTGATTTTGTAACTAAACCTTCTAATACTAATCCGGCTTCTTTAAGAAATGTGCAGACTGAGTTAACCGAAAAGATTAAGGCTGCCGCCAAACTAAAATCTTTTAAGGTGCGGGAGTTGCCTTTAGTTAGAAAGAGCACTCCGGTGGATAAAGATCTTAGTCTAGCCGGAGCGAAGTTGAAAAAAGAAAGCGTGCGAGTGGTGGTCTTCGGGACTTCCACGGGCGGTCCCCGCGCTCTTTATCATATCTTGCCAATGATCCCCAAGGATTTTCCGGTGGGAATCATCGTTGCCCAACATATGCCGAAAGGCTTTACAGCGGCTTTAGCCAAAAGGCTTAATGAGGTTTGTAACTTAGAGGTCTCCGAAGCCAGAAACGGTGATTTGGTCAGGCCGGGAAAAATATTAGTGGCACCCGCTGGCTACCAAACGCGTATTGTAGAGAGAGAACAATATCTTTATGTGGAAGTCTTCGAACGCCAGGATCAGATTTATAAACCGAGTATTGATTTACTTTTTAACTCTGTGGCGGAAGTATGCAAAAATCGCGCATTGTGTGTTTTGATGACTGGGATGGGCGCGGATGGGGCAAATGGCTTAAAAAAATTACGGGATATGGGTTCGACCACCATTGCCGAAGCAGAAGAATCTTGTGTAGTTTTTGGCATGCCCCGGGCGGCTATTCAATTAAATGCTGCTGATTATGTGGAAAGTCTGCCTAATATTTATAGTAGAATTGCTAAAAATATGATGGAGTAGTTCAAATAGTTATTTTGTTTCTTTAGGTAGAATAACAATTATGAAGATAAATTGGTAAATTAGGCGATCAATCTATGATGAAAAAAGAGGATTTCCCAAAAAGACGCCGAAATATTTTAAAGTATAGAAGGAGGCGGTCGGTATGATAGTCTCGACCCTGCGGAGTCTAGCTTTGCGATGTCCTCTTTGTGGAAAACTGGAGTTACATCAAATCTCTCTTTTTGAATTAACGGGATATAGCCCGGTTAAAGTTAATTGTCGGTGTGGCTTTACCAAAGCTTTGGTTTTGACTAAGAATTATAAAAAAATTTCCATCCAAATTCCTTGTTTACTTTGTGAAGAACAACATTTGTTTAAATATACCTGTCGTGATTTTGTCGAGAAACCGATTTTGATTCTCCGTTGTATCGAAACAGGGCAAGAATTGGGTTATGTAGGTACGGATGAAACGATTAACCGCTTGATGAAACAAAAACAAAATGATTTAGAGAGTATTTTTAATAATTTTGGGTTTGATGATTATTTTACCAATCCCCAAGTAATGATGGAAGTTTTAAACCATATGCATCAAGTTGCGGATGAAAGTAATCTTTTTTGTTCATGTGGCAATAGCCAGATTGATATGGATGTTTTTCCGGAAAAGTTGGAATTACATTGTCCGGTATGCCGGAGTTTGCATGTGATTTATGCCGAAACCTATGAAGATTTACGAGTTGTGAAACAGGCCCGAATTATCACCTTAACAGAAAAAGGTTTTACCAGTCTTGATTCCAGCAAAACCAACCCCAGTTTACATTCCTAATTTAAGTTTAACCACTGATTAACCCTATTTAAAAATTTTCCAATTCTAAAGCATATATAAGCTTTATATTTTTTTGTTATTATAATTTTCAGATAATTAGGACAAATTATTGATTTTATTTAGTGTATTTTTATGGTGAAATAAAGGAAGGAGCATTTAGAGTATGCAGTTAGCAGATTTAGAACTAAAAACACTTCAAGAATTACAGGATATGGCTAAAGATTTCGGAATAGAAGGTTATTCGACCTATCGGAAGCGGGAGTTGATCTTTCAATTATTAAAAGTTTTAGCAGTAAAAGAGGGGTTGATTTTCTCCCAAGGGCTATTAGAAGTCTTACCGGACGGATTTGGTTTTTTAAGAGTTGGGGGTTATAGCCCGGGGCCGGAAGATATCTATGTTTCTGCTTCGCAAATCCGGCGTTTTAATTTACGAACCGGTGATGTTGTTTCCGGTCAAGTACGTCCTCCCAAAGATAACGAACGGTACTTCGCTTTGTTGCGAGTGCAAGCGG
>JANQHU010000172.1 GCA_028282485.1 Bacillota bacterium | reverse complement strand
GAAATATTTAATAATTATATTGATTAATAATTAATTATTTGAGAATCATTCACTTTCTGTAATGTTTTATATAATTAATCATTAGAGATTACTTTTCTCAATTTATTATCAATTATTTGTTTTTTTTCTTTTGTTGAAATTCCGGTGATCCTCTCTCTATCAACACATTCTTTATACTCTCTAATAATTTCGCGTAACTTTTTTTCGGATTTTCTAATATGTTTAGCACTAAGAAGTCCTGTTAGATTCAAATACAATTTATAAAAACTTTGCATCTCCACATTTCTCCAACAAAAACCATTTTCGTCTCTCCAATCAAATATCATTGCAGAATTAAATTCTTTTCTACTGACTAAATGCAACAAATCGAGAGTCTTATTTTTTTCTGCTGCTTTAATGACGGTCATAATTCGATCCCCGATAAATTGGTTTACTAAGTTTTGCTTATCTTTTCTCCTTTCAAGATTCTCGGTATTAAAGAGGCTGCGATAAGTATGTTCATTTTTTAGGTTATCTTTGGCCCGCTCTTTAATAATTTTTTCTAAATCTTCATCAATTAATTCATAAATATCTTCGGGTTTTGCAATTTTTATGCCGGAATTTTGGAAATGTATAAATCCTTGATAAGCATTATTTAAGATTTGATTAATTATTTGATCTATTTCCGGATGGTTTTTTTGCCAAATTATATTTTGTTTCGGTTGCTTTCCTGCACATATTCCTTGAACCGCTTCGCGAAAGTCTTTTTCATGATTAATAATAGCTCCTTTGATTTTAGCCACCAGTTCCCCGGAATTTTTGGAAACCTTGCGAAGATTAGAATCTTTACCATAATTAATGGTATCTATTGTAATTTGAATAGCTGTATCCACAAAATCGGTAACCCCTAAAACCGGAGCGGCGGCTGTGGCATATCCACCCAGAGCCAAATAAGTAGAATAACCCGCATTGGCTAATCCGGTTGGTAGCGAGGTAATGGTGTTTTTCACTACATTTCGCCAACCGTTCTTTTTTTCTAATTCTCTTAAGACAATTAATTCTTTGATAATCTCTAGTTCGGTTTTTTGCCACGGTAATAATGCTCCTTGGCTATCTAAATTATTTAAATATTTGTATTGATTATAGAGCGGGCGATAGACAAATTTATATTTTTTAGGAGCATTTACTGCTTTAACCCCTTTGGGGGAAGTATTTTTAGATTTTATATATTGTCGCTCCGGTGGCAGTCTTTGAATATATTCCAGATCGGATTCGGTTATTCGGGATTCAATGCTTTTAATAATCTCGGTAAACTTAGCACTATTTTTCAAACCAACTATAGTATCATAAGCCGTTGCCGCCAGGCCCAAACTGGTTCGGACTATATGAAAGCCTGTCCACATCGCAATTCTTGTTTCTGTAGGAAAATCACCATAGATTTCTGCCGTCACTCCAAAAGAAAGAATCGGGTATTTAGTTCCTTCGTAATTCAAATGCCCTCTAATATCACTTTGAAAGATGTCAGTCATAAACTTAAGATAATTTTTTTCTTCATTTGATATTTTGCTTAGGTCTGCTCTTTGTGTTTTAAGAGATCCGAGGTCGCAGGAACTGATTTTCTCTTTGGCAGATCCCGAATGCAATAATCCTTGGGGTGGTTTGGCTAATTCTCCATTTTGGTTAGCTTGTAATTGGGCATATAAAGCACTGGTTGGGATGTTTTTAGGGATAGGTGGTTGCTGTAAAGCTAAATGAGTATTCGAGGAAGATTCTTTGCTATTTTTTGAAGTTTTAACGAAATAATCTTTTTTATTTTTCCCCTTAAAAGCAATATTCGCCTTTTCTTCTTTTTCTTTATTGTTTCGATTAAAAATATTATGTATTGATATTCGCTTCTTGTTGGCATTTTGCATACTAATCTTTTGAAGACAACTGGATCTATCGAGCAACAAGTTCACCTTCTTCAAATAAAATCCAAATAATATGTCATTTATATGTAATTTATTTTAACATTAAATTATAATACAAACAAGATGTATAACAATAAATTAACATCAATTACTGCCTTAACCAAAAAAAACACCAAACTAGATGGCGTGTTAAGATGATATCAATTATTAATTGTTGTTGGGATAGTGGGCGAATCGCTGTCGCTAGGGGCAAAGTAAATGTTGATTTATAACATTATTTAAAAAAATAATTTAAATTACCTCACCTTCTTAATTTTAATTGTAACATGAATTTAACAGTAATTTTTTTATTTGTTGTTATATAATGGAATTAATAAGGATTTCATTTTATTAAAAAGGTGGTAATAATCAACTATATATTTAATCTTTTTTCAGAACATGAAATATTTTAATTAAAATAATCCCTATACAAAAAACTAAAGTAAAAATTAAAATTAACGAGTGATTTGTCAAACCCTCACTTCTTTTGATAATAATACCAATAAAAGCCCAAATCACTACCAAACTATAAAATATATCATTTCTTTTTTGTAAAAAAAGGAGCGCCAAAATAGTTCCCAGAAAAATAACGACTATCGTCCAAAAAAGTTCGGATAATCCGAATCGATTCCAATTTATACTGACTAACCAAGTGGTAATATTAGCAATAGTTGCGATGGATATCCAGCCCAAATAAATACTGAAAGGTACTTCACTAAAAAAACGTTCTTTCATAGTTTTAGGATTATCTTGAGAAGGAAGGCCAATCTCTAAATTAAGATAAATTTTAATTAAAGTTAGCAGTAATAAAATCATAATTAGTACGGACAAAAAGACTTTTTCGTAATGCCAAGCTAAAATCCAGGCGCTATTTAAGACAGAACTGAGAATAAAAGAGTACCCAATCTTCTCAACTAACTCCGAGGGCGACTCTCCTTTTTGAAAAAAACCTTTTCCTTGATAAATGACAAAACCTAACAACATGAGGTAAATCAGCCCCCAAATAGCAAAAGTGAGGTTTTCCGGCACAAACAGATTTGGGTATTGGGCGGCAATTTCGCCGGTCGTCTTCCCGTTTAAAGGTAAAATATTGGCGAGAGCATTGATGGTGATCATTAATAAAAAGGCGACCCAATTTAAAAATTGTAAATTTCGGATTTTCTGAGAGTTATCCAAAAATTATCCTCCTTTATCTTTATTTAGAGTCTACTTTTTCTACCAGGTAAGACCAATAGTGTTGGGGTAAATGTTGACGTTGGAGCTTGGGATTTTTTCGTTCGGTAATTGCAATTTTTTGAAAATACTCATTCCAAAGCTTTTGATAATTTATTTCTGATTCAGCATAGAATTGGGCCTTTTGCTCTTCCTGTCCATGTGGAGGAAGACTGACCCCAACAATTTCGGCGGGAAGTTCTACCTTCTGGAGATAGGTGCAGGTTTGCCCGTTATAATAGAGTCCAATATTTCTTTTGGTATCATGGATCAGCCATAATTGATCGGCAAACCGGGCGGTAAAATGGGTGGCTAAAAGCCCGGTGATATTATATTTCGGCGCAATAGCCCCGTAAAAAAGCCGGTTTGGTAGCTGACGAAACCTTAAAAAACCATAAAGACGGTGAATCTCTGCGGCTACTCTCTTCGCAGTGCTTCTGATTTTGCTAATTATCGGGTGATGAGCGGCTCCCTTCAAGGCCTCTCCCCTCTGTAATAAAATAGTAAGATATTTTAACACAATAAGTTCTAGCCCTCTTTCTTCCGCGAGAATACAATAACCAATTTCCTTAATGGTTCTCTGGGAAAAATGGTCTGATAAATAGCCAAAAAAACGAGCACTCAACTCTTGATTAGTAGTAATTTCAACTATCTCCGTAAACAGATCGGGTTGCAAGTCACGCGTAGGAGAAATTCCGGCCACTTGGTTCTGGTGGGGCAGGGCCTCCGCGAAGGTAGTTAATAAACCCTCAAAAGTTCCGTCATAAATATAATATAAGAACATCGTTCTGATTATACCTCCTCAAACAAAGAGAGTTGCTGGTGGGGTTGGCCCATTTTCGCGACCGGTAAATCTGCTGCCAGCAGCTTCTGTTTAATCAGCATTTCGTTATCAATCTTTTCTAAGAAACGACCTTGACAAGTGATAAAATAACGAGCTCGTTTTAGGACTATTCCCATTTTAGGCAGATGGTCAAAGCTAAGGGTCCCTAACCGCCGGGCGCTAAGGATCCTTTGGGATGATTTTAAGCCGATTCCCGGTACTCGTAATAAGGTTTCGTAATTCGCTTTATTAATTTCCACGGGAAAAAAATCTAGATTCCTGAAGGCCCAACTGGATTTAGGATCAAAATCGGGATCTAAAACCGGGGTTTGGGCATTAACGATTTCCGCAGCGCGAAATTTATAAAACCGGATCAGCCAGTCAGCTTGGTAAAGGCGGTTCTCTCTTTTTAAGGGGGGGAAAGTCATGGTTGGTAAGAGGGGGTTAGAGTTAACCGGAACATAGGCCGAGTAATAAACCCGTCGTAATTTTACCTTTTGATAAAGCTGTTCGGCTAAATGAAGAATTTGATAATCCGGTTCCGGAGAAGCCCCGACAATTAATTGGGTACTCTGCCCCGCTGGCACGAAAGCTAAGGCTTTTTTGTATAGTTTACGCTCCTCGCGGTTGGAATTAATCTTGTTTCCAATATATTTCATGGGCGTTAAAATATCGTCCCGCTTCTTTTCCGGGGCTAACATTTGTAAGCCTTTTTCAGAAGGAAGCTCGATATTGACACTTAAACGATCGACAAAGAGACCGGCCTCGCGAATTAATTCCTGATTAGCTCCGGGAATCACTTTTAGATGAATATAGCCATTAAAGGAATGTTCCAGGCGTAACTTTTTGACCACTAAAAGCAAAAGCTCCATAGTATAATCAGCATTTTTTAAAACTCCTGAGCTTAAAAAAAGCCCTTCAATATAATTACGTCGGTAAAAATTGATGGTCAGATCAATTACTTCTTCTACCGTAAAGGTACTGCGGGGTAAATCATTACTGCGGCGGTTAGCACAATAAACGCAATCATAAATGCAATAATTGGAAAACAAAACTTTAAAAAGCGAAATACACCGCCCGTCCGCTGCCCAACTATGACAAATCCCCACGGGAGAAGAAGAAGCGTTTCCTAAGCCACGGCTCACATTGGAGCGACTACTCCCACTGGAAGCGCAAGAAGCATCATATTTGGCTGCGGCAGCTAAAATCTGCAATTTATTAAAAACATCCATCATTTTTCCTCCACACAAAACAAACGTATGTTCTTGTTTGATTATAACACGAACATACGTTTTGATCAATGGGAATGAAAGGGTATTTTAAATTAAACTTTCGGCCTCTCTTAAGAAATCAACCGTTTTCGACAAACCTTGTTTGGCAAGGCAGTTCAAATAATCGTCTACGGACATAGGCGGTTTTTTTAATCTGCCACGAATCATCTTTGCCGCTTTATAAATTGTACTTGGAGATAAGTCGCACAAATGAGCAATAAACTCAACACGACCGACAATTGCCGCTGCCAGAACGTGCCTATCGTTCGGGTCAGGCAAATTTAATATATTATATAATACACATGCGTCATAAATAGCCGTATATTTCGCCATTAATAACCAAGCCCCAATCTTTGGGCTTCAGATGTCAACTCAGTAAGAGCTTGCTCACGCTCCTGATCAATCTTCTTCTTGTATGTCAGTAAATCCTGAACGCTGATTCGGCGATGAGTTCCAATCTTGTGATGTGGGAGAACTCCAGCTTCAATTTGTTTGACAATAAACGGTCGTGATACATTGAGAAAATCAGCAGCCTCCTGAGTGGTCATCTCGGCGTTAATTGGCATCACAGTTACGGCATTTCCGTTGGACATCTCTGTCAGAACATGTTGGATCATTCGCACGATAGAAGAGGGCAAAACCATTGCCATAGACTGGTTTTTATCATCTTTTAATTCAATGCGAATTTCATTGTTAATGGTCAGCGTGGCAAGGATGCGACTGGCTTCACCCGCCATGACGGCCTCGGTTTCTGTCGGCACCAAAAGATCGTTAGTTTTCATTGTATAGGCCATGATTACACCAAGCTTTCTTTTAATTTGTTTTGTCTTTATTATACTACATAAACGAATTAAACGAATTAAACGAAAAGACATAATCTTTATTTCCTAAATTTAATATTATATAAGGCTTTTACTATCATAAATCACCGTATATAAAGCCATAACTAAAGAGGCATCAAGAATAATACTAAGTTTTTGAATTATTAATATTGTATTAGCCCGTGTTAGATCTAAAAAAACCAACTTAAAAGTTGCTAAGATAGTGTATAATTAAGTATAATAATAGCAATAACATGGGTTTTTTAGAAAAATGCGGAGGCTGAAACCATGAAAAAACTACCCATTGGGATACAAAACTTACCGGAGATAATCGAAAATAATTACGTATATGTTGATAAAACCGAATATATTTACCGTCTCTTTACGGGAAAATACTACTTCCTCTCCCGCCCCCGGCGGTTTGGCAAGAGCTTACTGCTGTCTACCTTAAAAGAGATTTTTTCCGGCAACCGAGAGTTGTTTCAGGGATTGTGGATTTACGATCAGATTGCTTGGGAAAAGTACCCGGTAATTTTAATAGATTTTAGTATTATTACCCATGCTAATGGGGGAGAAGATTTTGCTAAGAATATTAATTTCTTTTTAGATATGACGGCGAAAGATTACGTGTTTAGTTTAGAAGCTCAGCAAACTAAAGAAAAGTTCTATGAATTATTTAAGAAATTAAGTCAAAAATACGGCAAGATAGTTCTCTTAATTGATGAATATGATAAACCCATTATTGATCACATCGAAAATCTTGAACAGGCTAATAGCAATAAAGAAGTATTAGCTGGTTTTTATGAAGTAATAAAAAACATTGATAGTTTTTTAAATTTCGTTTTTATTACCGGAGTTTCCAAGTTTTCAAAGGTTTCGCTTTTTTCAAGGTTGAATAATCTAGAGGATATTACCCTCAATAAAGATTTGGCCGCCATCTGCGGTTATACCCAAATCGAATTAGAAGAAAATTTTGCTGCATATCTCGAGGTATTGCAGCAAGAGAATCATCTGGAAAAAGCGAAGCTTTTAACAAAGATCCAAAAATGGTATAACGGTTATAGTTGGGCAGGTGGCCAGCAACGGGTCTATAATCCTTTTGGGATCTTAAATTTATTTAAAAGTAAAGAATTTCACAATTATTGGTTTGGGACAGCCACCCCGACTTTTTTAATCAAGTTAATCAAAGACCAAAAGATAATTGTGGAAGATTTTGAAGGTTATCAAGCCGGGGAGGAAATATTTGATTCCTTTGATCTCGAAAAACTAGATCCGGGGGCCCTCTTATTTCAAACGGGCTACTTGACTATTAAAAAAGTAAGAAACCGCTTAGTTACCTTTAGTTATCCTAATTTTGAAGTAAAAGAATCTTTTTTGGTTCATTTATTGGCAGCTTTCACCAATAATTATCCCTCCAAGATTAAACCTATCTATCTAACCATGCTGGAGGATTTGGCGGAAGAAAATTTCGCCAAGTTTCAAAGAGCTGTAACTGCTTTGTTTGCCGGAATCCCCTCCCATTTACACCTAGAGCAAGAGAGTTACTATCACTCCTTATGCTATTTACTCTTAGCTCTCTTAGGAGCAGAGATTGCCCTAGAAGAGAATACGGATAAAGGGCGTATTGATGCTGTCTTAGAACTAAAACAGTTGGTCTATATTATTGAGTTTAAGATGGATACCGCCCGAGAAGCCATGCAGCAAATTAAGGATAGACGTTATTACGAAAAATATTCAAATGACTTGCGAAAAGTAATCCTCCTAGGCGTGGGTGGTTTTCGAGAGAAAGCAGTGGAGGTTTTATGGGAAGTTTTGCTTTAGGGCTTGATACTAATATAAAGACAATGATAAGTTGCCCGAACCCCCCCTGATTTTTGGCTCAATTCTTGATAATTAGCAATCATTCTTTTAGTTAAAGTAAGATGATGATGTCTCTGTTGATTGCTATTATGAGCTCCAATTTTTTTGATTGATTGAAAAAAATCATTGACAGTGGCAAAATACTCATATTCCAGCAACTCGTGGCCGTGAATAGTCAGGCTATCAGTTAAACTACTTTGAAATACTTGCTGGCAAATCCTGATTAAGTCGCTTAATCCATAAAATTTTTGTCCTGGTAAGAGGTTTTCTTCTAGGTTAAGGTTTAATTCGGCTTTCGCTCGGTGAAAGGCTTGGTGTAATTCCCGAAAAGTCTCTGCCCCAAAAGTAGCGAAGAAAAAAGAGCCCTCTGGCTTTAAATTACTGGTTAATTTTTGCAAAGTAGCTGCTAAATTATTAAACCATTGAAATGTAGCGTTAGAAATAATTAAATCATATTTTTCCGAAAAAACCATTTCTTCAACGTCGCCACAAAGAAATTCGATCCGGGGATCGGCTAGTTTTTGCCGGGCTACTGCCAGCATTCCCGGGGCCAGATCCACCGCTGTTATTTGAGCTTGGGGAAATAAGTCTCTTAATTGCCTAGTCAAAAAACCAGTACCACAGCCTAGATCAAGAATGCGGCAGTCTGGCCCGGGGAAAAAAGAATCCTTCTTTAAGTTATTAATCAATTCCTGAGCCATCTTCTTTTGGACCTTAGTATACTGGTCATAATGCCAGGCACTCCGACTAAAATGCGCTTTTACTAATTTTTTATTAATCATTACTAATAGTTAAAATTCCTTTCCTAATTATCCCTAATAAAGTTAAACATTAATTCTTGGCAGAGGTCGGGTTTAGTCCAAAAAGGGAGATGCCCGGTTTCCGGAATTATTTCAAAGTTTGCTTGCTCTTTCAGGCTTTGGGCCAGATACTGGGCTGCTGTCAGAGGAACAATCTGATCCGCGCTACCGTGAATAATCAAGACTTTGCTTTTCAGGGCAGGAAGTTGCTCCCGTAAATCAGTGGTGCCTAAGTAATCCAACCCTCCTAAAAGCTCGGCCATAGTTAAATGCTGATCCACGCAACCCTCGTTTTCGTATTTTTGGAGAAAGCCCCCCCCGATTTCCGTTGCTGTAAACATATTTTGCCGAAAACTCTGCAACTGGGTTTCCGGCTCCCCCGCTTGCAGATTTTTTTTCATTCTTTTCAAAACCCCTCCCGGCCAGCCGCTCCAATAACTACTGCTATTATCCCTGGTAAAACGAGGGGTAGTCCCAAAAAGAACTAATTTTTGCACTTTTTCCGGGTAGCGTAGCGCCAATTCTAAGGCAACCATCCCTCCTAAAGACCAACCCACCATAATGGGTGGGATTAGCAAGGCTTTATTTTCCCCGGCGGGAAGACAATTATGGGAAAAATCATTGCTAGTCTTGCAGCCCTGCCAATCAACGGGATGAAGGGAGTATTCGGCCTTCAAAACTTTCGTTAATTCAGCAAAAACCCGGGGCGCCATCCCCCAGCCTGGTAGCAATAATACTTGGTTGTTTTTCATCAAAAACCCCTTTCAGTTAAGTTGTAGTTAATTTTTAGGTTGATAAGTATTGGCAACTAGGATTCCGCTACCAGCCAAAAGGGCCATTATGAAATAGATACTAAAAAATCCCCCGTAATCCCCGATAATCCCGGTAAAGAAAGTTATCAAAATACTGCCACTGGTAAAGGCTGCCAAGTAGGTGTTATTATAGCGAATATTTTCCGTATCCGGAGCGGTGTTAACAATCGTCGCATATAAAACCGGGTATAAAATGGAGTGGGCTACTCCATAAAGGATGCCAATTAAAGTAAGCAGCAATGGCTCCTTTAACCAAAGCATCCCGGTATAAGCTAAGGTCATAAAAATAAAGGCGACTACTAATAATCTTTTGACCGGAATCGTTTCTAACAACTGATGAAAAAAGATGCGCGCCGTAACTCCCACAAAAGCAAAGCCCGCAAAATATAAAAACAACATCGGCTTGCCAAACTTTTCCATCGTAAAAGCTGGCGTAAAAGTAGCTAAGACGGCAAAAGCTCCCCCCAGGATAAAACTAAGCAATAACAGTTTACGAATCCCCGGCCGAATAAAGAGGTAAAGGGGACTGGCAAAACTATTATTAAGAGACGGCTCTTCCTGGGGCAAAGATTTGAGAAGAATTATTTCCACCACAGAAAAAAGAGCGGTTATTAGAAAAAGAGCTCGTACATCAAACTGGGTCAGTAAATGCTCCCCTAAAAAACTACCAATGGGATTGGAAATAATGCCAGCAATTCCCAAGAGGGCCAAGGCACTCTTGCGACTAGTGGGTGGTACGTGATCAAATAGAAAGGTCGCGATTAAACTAAACCCTAAACCAAAAGCTATTGATCCTAGTAACCGAAATATTAATAACCAGTTTAGATTCTGCCATTGCCAATACATTCCGATCATACTTAGTAAATAAAGGGTCATCCCCAAAAGCAACAAGCTTTTGCGTCGGTATTTATTAGTCAAAACTCCCAGAAATAAAGTTAAAAAAATCATTTCTAAGGAGGGGATATTCATAAAAAAGCCGATAAAAGCCCGACTAGCCCCTAACTCAACTAAGTGAGCCGGCAAAAGATTTAAAGAGGCTGTGGTAAGCATGAAAAAAAAATAAATCCCAAAGAGTTTGATAAAAAAATGATTAATAAACAAGGGTAGTTTTAATTTGTTCTTCATATGACACCTAAATTTCGGCCCACTTGGATAATTTTATCTAAAGCAAAGTG
>JANQHU010000135.1 GCA_028282485.1 Bacillota bacterium | reverse complement strand
TAGCCGTAAATAAATCCATTACCAAAAACCATCCTAATTTATTCTTAACATATTAACTCTCCCCATGGGAGTTACAATTAATCTGGTTAAGCCAAGTTGTTTATTGCTTAAATAATCCAGCTGCCAACAATCATAATTATAATTGAATTTCTGCAATTTTCCTAGCTTGATTTGGCGACAACTAGCCCAAGTTTCAGCGGCCCTTTTCGCGGCGGCCATTGTCACAATCTTTCCCTTACCCGCAGTAACTTCGTTATCAAACTGTCGCCAAGTATAACGAGGAGAATGATTCGTGGTAACTTCTAAAAGGCGACTGCCCTTTTCAATCAAACCCAACCGAACTCGATAAGGACCAGGAAGCCTTTTAGTTTGAATATTAAAAGCATTAAATAAAAACTCCAGCTGGTTTCTCCCTTGGGAACACCGGAGCGGAAAAACAGTAGTTTCTAAATTAATCCAAACGCCATTTTTAAAGGCTTCTAAATTAGCACTTATAATCACTTCACTTGCCAAAGAAGCTGTTAAATCACAAGAAAATTTTAATCTTTCCGCTTGCCGATCTTGATCAAGATTCACCAGTTCAAATTCTCCTGGAAATAAAAACTGATAGGCCCCTTTGGCCGACCTATTAATACCCTCTGCTGCACAAGGAATAATCCAAAAAAGAGTCATCATTAATAAGCCCGTTAATATAACAATTCTTTTCAAAGAAAATCACCCCGATACTTTAAAATTAATTGTCGGAGTAATTTCGCAAAAACTGCTTCGATTCCTTTAGGCAATATTTACTACTCTTAAAATTACTTACACCTAAAGAAGGTTTAACCAGTAACTTAATCTTAAAGCAGATTAAAGCTAAATTCAAACTTCGGCGGTGCTTTTTTGGGGATGATAATTTTAAATTCGGTACCAATCTCCGCATCACTTTTCAGTTGAATTGACCCGTGTAGTTCATTTACCAATTCTTTTACAATCACCAGGCCCAGGCCTGTACTCTGCTTTGTCGAAAAACCCGCTTTAAAAATTTCATCCTGCAAATCAATTGGTATAAATGGCCCGTTATTCCAAATTAAAAAACAATATTCCTCGGGATTTTCCCACATAGTCAGATGAATGGCCCGTTCTTCTTCCTTTTTTTGTTCTAGAATCTCTATAGCATTTCTGATAATATTCCCTAAGATCCGGGTGATCTTCACCGAGGAGAGAGAGAAATTACCAAAATCCACATCGACTTCCACTTCAAAATTAATCCCTCTTTTGTTTTTAGCTTCAATTGAATAAGATAAAAGCAAAGCGGCAATTGCCGAATTATTAACATGATTAATGATGTTACTGGAAGAGTCCATGGACAGATTACTCTCATCAATATAATTAATAATCTCTTCTTTTTTTCCAATTTGGGCCATCATTCTCATTACTTGCAGCTGATTACGAAAATCATGAATTTGAGTTCGTAAAGTTCGAATCAACCTTTGACTCTCTTCATACTGGATTTGTTGCAGCTCTTTATTTTTTTCTTCTTTTTGCAGGGATATAAAGTGCTTATAAAAAAAGATGATACTAAATACCCCAAATATAACATTAATTAGCACAACAAACAAATAGTCATCAAAACTTTTATTAGAAAAATTTTCAATAATATAAGGAATTTGAAATTCAATTAATAATAATTGACTGAATATTATTAAGAAAATAAAGAAAAAACCTTTATCTAAATGCTTAATATTCATGCAACGTTACCCTTTATAAGCATATTAATATTTAAATTCTTTTTAATTTTTAAAATTAATATAACAATTATCGGAACCATATACTCAATTAGGTTTAATACAATCCACGATATGCCCGAATCAGGGGTTGGACGTTCTTTGATATAAAACATGAATAAACTTACGAATATTAGAGTTCCGATATTTACCGT
>JANQHU010000093.1 GCA_028282485.1 Bacillota bacterium | reverse complement strand
TCGGTAATATTCAATTAGCAAAGCAAAAATAAAAAGTCAAGGGTTCTGGTTGTTCTTTCCGGACACCCTTGACTTTTTATTTAGTCAAACGGTTTTTTTTTACATATTTTGAGCTTATGTTTTTATTTTTTTAGGACATTTTCAAAAACGATTGACACACCTTTTTATAATTTTTTATCTAGCTATTAGTCACGACCAGACATCTTCGACGATAATAGTTTCGTCGCGGCGCCAGCCCACTGAAACCATGGCAATTGGGGTCTGGGTCAACTCTGCTATTCGTTGCAAATAATCTCGGGCTCTTGGGGGTAATTTCTGCCACTCTTTCGCTTTGGTAGTATCCGTAAGCCAACCAGGCATTTCTTCATAAATAGGCCTACATTCTGCTAAAGTCTTTAAACTAGCCGGAAATTCCTTAATAATACTATTTTTATAACGATAGCCAGTACAGATTTTAATCGTTTCTAACTCATCTAAGACGTCTAGCTTCATGACAACTAAAGAGGTAATTCCATTAACTCGGGCAGAATACTCTCCGATAACCCCATCAAACCAACCACACCGTCTGGCTCTACCAGTAGTAACCCCGTACTCTCGGCCACGCCCATCTCGTAGCTTAGAAACCGAATCATCTAATATTTCGGTGGGAAAGGGTCCTTCTCCGACTCTGGTAGAATAAGACTTGATTACTCCCAAAACTTTATTAATCTGGGTGGGTCCGACTCCGGTTCCGGTACAAGCTCCTCCGGCACTTGGGGAAGAAGAACTCACAAAAGGATAGGTGCCGTGATCAACATCCAGTAAAGTTCCTTGGGCCCCTTCAAAAAGAACTTTTTGACCACTTTTAATAGCCTTATTGATTAATACAGAAGTATCGGTAACCATCTCTTTTAATTGGCCAGCATACTCCCGGTATTCAGTTAAAATACTAGTCAAGTCAAAACCCGGCTTCCCGTAAAGTTTGGTTAAAAGTTTATTTTTGGCTTCTACAATACTAGTTAATCGTTCTTCAAATACTGCTTCATCCAACAAATCAATCATCCGCAGAGAATCATAACGGGCATATTTATCGCCATAAGCCGGCCCAATTCCCCGCCCGGTGGTGCCGATCTTGCTAGTTACCCGATTATCTTCATCTAACTTATCCAAAACCGGATGATAAGGCATAATCACATGAGCCCGATCACTAATTCGGAGACCGGAAACATCAATACCTTCTTTGCTTAATCCATTTAATTCTTTTAATAAAACACCCGGGTTAATTACTACCCCGTTACCTAAGACACATAAAGTTCCCTGATACAAAATACCGGAAGGCACCAAATGTAACTTAAACTCTTTATCCTCTACCGCTACGGTATGACCGGCGTTATTCCCTCCTTGATATCGAACAACCAAATCGGCCTGGCTGGAGATAAAATCAGTAATCTTCCCTTTTCCTTCATCACCCCATTGCATACCTACAACCACTACTGATGACACAAAAATCCACCCTCTCTCTTTAGCAACCAAAAAATATTTCTTTTGTTTTAATAAATGCTTGAAATCAAATAAAACCTTACTATTATGACAGAAATTTATCCGCTCAATGATTAGCGGATAAAAAATAACTCTATCTTCTAACATGTTGATTGTATCATAATAACTTCAAGAATGCAATTATTAACAATTGATGACCTGATCCACTATGATCATAGTTACTTGATGTAACACAAAATCATGGTAAAAAGGGTCGGGGATTAATGGGTTTCCCATTCTTACGAATTTCAAAATGCAGATGCGGCCCGGTGGATAATCCCGTACTTCCGGCTAAAGCAATCTTTTGCCCTTTTTTCACTCTTTGTCCCTTTTTCACTAATAACTTGGAATTATGGCCGTAACAGGAACTAACCCCTTTACCATGGGAAATAGCAATATAATTACCATAGCCCCCCCGCCAACCGCAGACTACCACAATCCCACCATCCACAGCCCGAATTACTCTTCCTTTAGGAACAGCTATATCAATCCCGTTATGAAACTTTTTTCGTTTCAAAATCGGGTGATAGCGCCAACCATATGGAGATGAAATTCGCCCCCGTGTTGGCCAAATCATCAAACCGGTTCCTAATTTTTTGAGGGAATATTGTCTGCGCAGTTCGCGTTCAATTGCTTTAGAAGTTCGTTCTAATTCTTTTAAGGCTCTTTCTAACCTGCGGCGACTATATTTAATGCGTTTTAGTTCTTTTTTAGTCCGTCTTACTTGGACAGAAATTTTATTTTGTTGTTTATGTACCTTTTTTCGCAAATTCATCATTTGCCGATACTCAATCTCGACTTGCTTCCGCTTTTCATTTACTAATTCTTGCTTTTCATTAACCGCCTCACGGGCATCTACCGTTTCGTTAATCAATTTAATATCATTACGCAAAAAGTAAGCAATCGTTTCAAAACGATAAATAAGATCCGCATAATTATCGGCACTAAAA
>JANQHU010000085.1 GCA_028282485.1 Bacillota bacterium | reverse complement strand
GACGACTGGCATGTGGTAGCTGACCGCTTTCGCCTGGAACAAGTTTTCAATAATTTGCTCAGCAATGCCCTCCGCCATACTCCTGCGGGAGGCTGGATTCGCCTCACCCTTACTGCAGAAAAGACTTTAGTCTCGGTAGCTATTGAAAATAACGGTCCACCCATCCCGGAAGAACTAATCGGTCGCATCTGGGACCAATTCTACCGGATCGAAGCCTCCCACAATAAGGATACTGGCGGTACTGGTCTCGGGCTGGCTATTGTCAAAAATATCTTACTGCTGCACCAGAGTGATTTTGGTGTGACCAATACCAAAGAAGGAGTGCAGTTTTATTTCACCCTTTCGCGTAAGATACTCCTCCCCACCAATGCGAGCTAATTGTTAATTCTTTAGGGCACCCCGGTTTCCCGCCGGAAGACTAAAGTATGGTCATCCCACCAGGTATGCGGCGCCGGGGCGATTTCTGGTTCAAAAACTCGAAATCCCTCCTGGGCAAAAAGCTGCTGCCATTCGACTTTGGGCTTAATTCCAATATGGCTGGTATCCAGATCCCAAGAATAGTGTTTGAAGGGCGACTTCATGGTCACCCATTTATGGGAGATCCGGCAGACTTCCCTAAGGGCCTGAGTGATTTCTTCGGGATCTAAATGCTCTAAAATATCATAGCAGAGCACCAAATCAAACTCACCATCCCCAAAAGCCGCCAGATTAGTAGCCGAAGCCTTACTTAAAAAGGGTTGGCAGCTCAGTTCCGCTTTTGCCAGGGCATAATCAGAAATATCCACTCCATAGGCCTCCACATTAATTTTTCGCAAACAAGAGACCAAAAAACCTTTGGCACACCCTACATCCAAGACCTTCTGGGGTTCAAAATAATTACGTAAACCTATGGCGATAATTAAAAAACCGAGATTCCAGTTATACCCCCGATAACTACTTTTCCCGGAACCGGGGCCGTTTTCAAAATAATTGGCATCATAAAATTCCGCTCCAATAGCCATCTTCACAATACTCCTTTAATTATTAATCTAATCCTCTAACCAAGTAACTCTTTTTAAATTCTCTTCTAGAGTTGCTCTCCGCTGCTCCCAACTAGATTGGCGGGCTAATTCCCTTCTTTGCTCCTGTAAAGCCGAGTCAGCCCCGGTTAATAAAGCCGCCTCAACGGCCGCAAGACATTCTGCTAAATCATCATAAGTATATACTAACGGAGCCGCCAACCCTTTAGTAAATGGGAGTCGACGGCTAACTACCGGAATCCCAGCCGCCAGATACTCATAAAGCTTAATGGGATCGGCTCCGGTTGCAATCGGATTATCGAGAAACGGAATTAACCCTACACTAAAGGACTGGATAAAAGCCGGTAGTTCTGAGTAGGCCTGTTTGCCCCAAAAGTGTACATTAGACTCGGGCCAAGCGGCCCCTTGGCCGTAGGCTTCCCCCACAACTACCAGTTGCCACTCGGGCCGAGCCCTAACTAAGGCTTTCAACAAAGCCAGATCAACCCATCCCCCGTAAAAGGCTCCCGAAAAACCTAAAATCACTTGCTTCTCCCTTTTCTCAAACCGTTGGTCCTTTAAAGCTGCTTTTACTGCAAAATGGGACCAATCAACGCCATTGGGCAGTAGGAGGAGCTGCTGGTGTCGGGTCGCAAACTTTTTCATTAATTGCTCGGAGACACATAAAACCAGATCGGCTTTACTTAAAGCCAAGTCCTCTTGGGCGACAAAATTGGGATCATCGTCAGCACAATCATATATGATAAACTTATCTTTACTTGCTAAGATTTTAGTGGCTTGCAGGGGATAATATAAGAAGTAAATTGCTTTTGCTTGAATCGTTGCAGGTATTTCCGCTAAATCAGCGCAAATCTGCAAATTAGGAAGGGAACTCGTTCTTTGCCGAGCTGTTTGCGGCCGGGGATTAACTACGTAAACCCTATGGCCGCGTTTGGCAAACTGCAACATCAACTGTTGCGGCCTTTGAAAAAGATAATCCCAGTTAATCGCCGGTAAGCAAATTATGGGCCGTTTCATGACTGCCCTCCTAAGACTTTTTGATAAACTGCTAAAGTAGCCTCGGCCATTTGGGTAGCACTAAAATTTTGGGCCCCATAAGTAGCACTCCAAGCGGCTAACTCCTGCATTCTGGCAGGTTCTTGGTATAATTCTTCTAGATCCTTTTTGATTTGGTCAGCCCACAGCAAGCCATCCTGCCAGGCCATAAAGCTGTTTGGGGATAATTTGGCCACCGTCTGGGGCGTAACTAGCCCCCCGTACCAGATATTATTAGCGACCACAGCAATTCGCCCGGCAGTCATCGCTTCCCGAATCCCTCGGGAAGTACTAAAAACCAGATCTACTTTTTTAAGTACCGCGCTAACCTCCAGCACCGGGCCCAACCATTCTACCTCGGGGTATTGGTGAAATAAGCGTACTTGTTCCGGCTTTAAAAAAGCCCCTGCTACTAAGCACTTCAAGCCAAT
>JANQHU010000081.1 GCA_028282485.1 Bacillota bacterium | reverse complement strand
TGACCCCTTTTAGAACAAAAGGTAATGAACCATTCGCAAATATTGTAACTGAACAATTAGCTGCACAATCTGTTAAAGATGATGGTTTGAAAAATAAAGGTAAAAAAGTATTATTATTTTCAGATAGCCGTCAACGTGCAGCTACATTGGCTAGAGATATTACAATTGCTACAGATGGTGATACGGGAAGACAAGCACTTTTTAAGGCAGCGAAAATTTTAGAAGAAAAATATGGCATAGGTGTAGCATCATTAGATTTGCTTTACTATGCTTTTTTAACAGTTGTACATAAAAATAATTTAAATTTCTTTTATGGTGATGAAAAAAAAAGTTTTAAATCACAGCTAAAAGATTATAAAGAATTTTATGGTAAAAAAGAAGCTCCTAGATTTAGCAGTATGAAAAGTACCATAGGTAATCCTCCAAAAATGTTTTATCAATTACTATTAAGAAATATTAGTGATAGTTTTAGATCGTTTAATAATTTGTGCTTAGGGCAAATGGTTTTAATTGAAAGTGATAATTGTGAAGAATTAGAAGATAAACTTGAAAATATTTCAGAAAAAGTTTCTATTCCAATTTCCGTAATTAGAGATATTTATAATGCATGGATTCAATATTTAATAGTAAAAAATATGGCAATTTTCCCTGAAATTAGAGATGAAGTTAGAAGTAGTATTCTTTCGTTTGAAAGAGGTGGATTTGGTTTAGGCGAAAGAGATAAACTACCTGAATATTTAATAAAATTGTTGAAAGAAAATGAAATTTTAGAAAGTCAAATCGAAGTTTTACATAAGGAATTTTATTTTTTTGTAAAAAATCTTGATAGTGCAGAAATTAATCATAATAAAAAATATTTAAAACCCGGATTTTTAACATTAAAAACTTTTGAAAACGGTCAATGGTATAGATGTAATAGATGTGCCGGAACATCAATATTTACATTGTTTAGTAGTTGTATTTTCTGTGGAAGTAGTATGTATGTTAATCCAATACAAGGCGATCAGCTAAATAGATATAATTTTTGGCGAAAACCAGTGATTAATGCGATTAATGGTTTGAAAATAACGAACACTCTTATCGAAGAACATACCGCCCAATTGTCGCATAAAGATTTGAAGAATAATGTTTGGGTTACGACAGAAGAATATGAATTAAGATTTAGAGATATTTTATTAGATGAAGATAATGAATCAATAGATATATTAAGTTGTACAACTACTATGGAAGTAGGGATAGATATTGGTTCTTTAACGGCTATTGGTTTGCGTAATGTTCCTCCTATGCGAGAAAATTATCAGCAACGTGCAGGAAGAGCTGGGAGAAAAGGAACTGCTGTTTCGACAATTGTCACTTATACCGAAAATGGTCCCCATGATTCTTGGTATTTTAAATATCCAGAAGAAATTATTTCAGGTACTCCTAGAATACCTTGGATAGATCGTATTAATCCCAAATTAATTAAAAGGCATATAAACTTAGTATTATTACAAGAATATTTTTTATCAAATGGTATTGGTATTGACTCTTATGAAGTATTGTCATTTTTTTCAAATGATTCGACCATTAATTATTCTGATTTTTTATTTTGGTTAACAAAAAAAATACCATTAAAAGAAAATAGGTTAAAAGTATTATTACCCGATATAATTCAATTTGATTGGCTGAATTATAAAAAGGAAATAGAAAAAAATTTATTGAATTTATATAACAAAGTGAATCAAAACAAAATAATATTTAAAAGAAAGAGTACCTCTAAAAAAGACAAAGAAGAAATAGTCGAGTCGGAAAGTGTTTTGTTACTGGATGTTATGTTTTCACAAGGCTTGCTCCCTACGTATTCTTTTCCAAGAAACATTGTACATTTTTGGATAGAAGATAAAGATGGTAATATTAAAGAAAGCCCGGAGAGAAGTATTGAATTAGCACTTAGTGAGTATGCTCCGGGAAGGTTAATTGTTGTAGATAAAAAAACATATATTTCCGGTGGTATTTATGATCATTATACAAAATTTGATCGTGAATATCAAAATAAAATAGCAGAGCCTTGGCTAAAGATGCAAGAGTATAAACATCATATCTATTGCTGCACTAATGATAACTGTTGCTGGTTCGGTTTGAATTCTAATAATTTCAAATGTCCATTATGTAATGAACTAGTACAGCAAAATTTAATGATAAAGCCATGGGGTTTCGCCCCCAGAGAAGGTTTGAATATTCCGGAAACTCGTGATACGCAAGAATATTCTCATGTCAGCATTCCTTCTTATTCTTCGATGCCAGAAGATATAAGCAATATGCAGTTTATTTCAAAAACAAAGTTATTAAAAATGGAAAATAGATCAGATCAAGAAATGATAATGCTTAATAAAGGACCAAAAGAAAAAGGCTTTTATATATGCAATAAATGCGGAGCGATTGACCCAGCCGATTCGTTTAGTGAAGAAAAAAATAAAAATAAACGTCCATATAAGTTGCCCTATATAAAGAATGATAATCAAATTTGTCATCATAATCGAGAAAATATTTTTTTAGGTTATAGTTTTAATACTGATATGATAGTTTTAGAATTAAAACTAGAAGGAGATAAAATTAATATAATTCCGGAAGAATTTGACGTATGGTTAATACCTGCATTAACTAGCTTATCAGAAAGTTTGACATTATCCGCCAGTAAAGTTTTAGATGTAGAGTTAAGTGATTTAAAAGGAGGATTTCGAATTAGGCAAAGTAATAGTATAATATATGCGGATGTTTATTTATACGATAGTTTGTCAAGTGGGGCGGGTTATTCAAACAGAGTAGCAGAATTAATTGATGATGTATTAAATGGAGTTGAAGTTTTGTTAAAAGAATGTGATTGTGATTCATCATGTCCTAAATGTATAAGGCATTTTTGGAATCAAACATTGCATAATAATTTAGATCGAAATGCTGGTTTACAGTTGTTAGAATGGGTTAGATATGGTGTGCTAGCTCCAAGTTTATTATTACAAATGCAAGAAAATTATTTGATGGTGATAAAAAAAATTATAAAATTAAACTGTGATGAACAAAGTGGTATTTTTAGAAGTGATTTTGGTTTAATTATTAATATTAATGGTAAAATTAAAAATATTTTAGTTTATCCTGCTATGTGGGCTTTATCTGAAGAAAAAAAGATTATAAAAAATACTATAGCTATACCAGATAGATTGATAAAATTTGCCATTTCAAATGTTTGGAAAAAAATTAAACAACAAATAATTTGAAGGGTTCAATTGCAAAAAACCTGAGCTTTGCAGTAAAAATACTCTGAATAGGTAAGGGCAACCTTTGGTATTCTTCTCCAAGGCTCTCTTTTCCATCTTAGAAAAGCCCAACAAGAAATGAAAAATATTGAAATTGATACGGTTGAAGATGAATTTATTGGCATTTTTTGGCTTTGTAATGAATGTATAAAAAAGTATAAAAATTTAATAACAGAAGATGAATTTTATGACGGTATAGGAGCAACTTGTAGTCAATGTTTTAAGGAATGGAAAGAAATGTGATTAGATTAGCCTTGATGTAAACGGGTGCCAGGGCTTGGGAATCGGGTAGTGCCCCCTATTAAATAAAAAAATTAATTAATTTTTTTATTTTACCGATAAATTAAGTAAAGCAGTTTATCAAATAATGGGGCAGAAAATTGACTAAAAGGCTATTTCTAGGGTCGGAAGCAGGCTTTTCCTTAATCGAAATGGTGGTAGCCATTGCCATGGTTGCTTTTGTAACCGGGGAGATTCTTTTTGTGTGGCAATTTATTGAAGAGCGGGAACGGAGTATGGCCACCTATTCCCAAATGCGCCGCGAGCTGGAAACCACTTATGAGATTGTTAGCCGAACCATAAGAGAGCAAGCCTCTTTAAAGACCTTAGCTATTATAAATGATGGAGAGGGAGTTGAGTTTACCGGGCAGAATGGGGTTGACTATCTGTTTGCCAAGAAAGGGAGCGATTTTCAGCGTTATCAAAATGGGATTAGGGATAATTTAATGGAATCCTTTTGTGGTAGGGTCGAATTTCTTCTTTCCCAGAAGGTAGTTAATATTGCACTGGAGGCCGCTAAACCTCCCGGTCTAACCATCGAATCAGAATTAAGCATTTCCGGTAAAGTTTTGATCCGAAACTAGGTGATGATCATGAAACGTCAAGAAACGGGGACGGTCTTAATTTTAGTAATAGTGCTAGTCTCTGTCATTACCTATTTAACCATCATTCTGTTAAATGAAACTCTGGATAATTCTTATTTAGCAACTAGGCGCCTGGCCACAGTTCAAGCTTTAGCCTTAGCCGAAAATGCTGTCAATGAAGCTTATCACATCCTCGTCTTTAATCCTGTTTATCGTGGCCAGAAAAAACAGTACCTAAATGATGCTTGGTATCAATATCAAATCATTGATCCCACTCCCACTACTACCGATGATCTAAACTTAGCGATTTTGGGAGAGGGTGAGTCCGGTAATTTTCGGAGGCAATTAAAGCTGACCCTTCGGCGCGAAAATTTGGAAACTCCTTTTCGAGTTGTTGCTTGGAGTGAATATAAGTGAGAAAAAAAGCCTGGCTCGCCCAAATATTTAATAAAAAGATGAAACTTCCGGTAACTTGTATCCAGTTGGAACCAAAACGCTTAGTGGTAATCGTTGTGGATCCTATATTAGAAGCAACCATCTGGTCTAAGGTGATCACTTTTGAAGCAGAAATTCTCAATAATTCCGGAGTACTCATTAATGAGATAGAGATAGCTTTGCTTTTAAAAAAAATGGTTCAAGAAGATAACTTACCCCCGCGGGCCAAGGTATTAGTAAATCTCAGATTTTTAGACCTGAAGACTCTAAGCTTTCCCACTCTCCCCCCTGAAGAATTAAAACAAGTGGTTCATGATGAAGTAATTCATGAAAGCATTTTTAGTTTTTCCGGGGAAACCATTGCGAGCTCATTTTTAATTTTGGATCAGCCAGAGAGGGAACCGACTAATGGGGTCAAAAAAATTTCAACCTTGGCGGCCACCATACCGAAAAATGCGGTTACCAGTATAATCGCTGCTTTTAATGATACTGGCTTAAATCTAGAAAGTATTCAGCCGGGGATTATGGGAATGCGGGAATTAAAATATCGTTATTTACCAGACATAGATCAGCCCCAGGCCCTATTGTTAATTACACCACTAGAGACGGAACTAGTAATTTGGCAAAAGAATCTGCCCCTATTTTGGCGTTATCTATCTTGCGGGGATTTAGAACCAGAGCGTTTGCAAAAAGAGATTACCACTTCCCTTGACCACTTTAAGCGACGTTTAGCTAACGATAATCAACTTGCCGAAGTTTATATCTTCGGCAAAAATCCCAATTTGAAATTTGCAACTGAACTGGCCGTCCAAGGAATTCCCTTAGAGTATCCGGGCCTATTAGGACTTGGGTTACAAGAAAAAGAAGAATTTAACTTAAGTTTTTATCAAGCCCCTCCTCAGTTTGACATTAACAAAGAGTTTGCTGATTCGAAAATTGCCCTACCGTTAATATTCATTACTATTTTATTAGTTAATATTTGGCTATCGCAACGTTTGCATGCTAATATAGGGGAAAATAAAAGGTTAGCCCAATTACTTAGTAATCAGACCCGGATTCTTCAGCAAAAAAAGAATCAGTTGTTTTTATTAAAAGAATCTGGTGAAAAAGCTACCTTGCTTACTAACCCCCAGGCTTTAGATAACAAAATTTTAGGGTTTTTATCTGATCTTTGGGCAACTACTCCCGCCCAAATGCGCCTGGAATCATTGCAGATGCAATGGGGCCGAAAAGAGATTCAATTGGTGGGTTTTACCGAAAATATGGAGACCTTTAATCTCTTTTTAGAGAGCTTAATGCACCTGAAGCATGTACATGGAATTAGTAATATTGAAACCAAGAAACAAATTATTAGTGGGGGAATAATTTATCGTTTTCAACTTAGTTTTCTCTTGGGGGAGATAGAGCATGGCTAGTAAAGAGCAAGGGAAGTTTCTGACAATACTAATATTACTTTTGGCCATTGCTATTGCTACTTTTTATTTAAATTATTTTTACCTGCAAACCAACCGGATCAAAAAACAACGGAGCCATTTGGTTACCGAAATGAAAGCCTTAGTAGCAGCAGGTCAAAAAATAGATCTCGCAATTGAAGGGGAACTAGAAAAATTAAAGTTACAACAAAAAAAAGAACCGAGAGAGAAAGTTTTTACCGGGGTCTATACAGATTTAGTGAGGATTGCTAAATTATGCAAACTGACGATTCTGCAAACTAGGCTGTTAGAAAAATCAAACGGCCAAGAAGAGCCTCAGCCAGAATTAAGATCGTTTTTTGAAGTAGTTATAATTGGCGATTATCCCCACTTGGTTAAATTTTTGCAAATGATTACCACTAAAACTTCTTTTCGGGTGGAGCAGCTCTTGATTCAAGCCTATTCTTCAGAACAAAAAGCGACTCTGAAAGCTACCTTGAAGATTTTTAAGGTTCAGCTTTCCGGGAGGAACTTATGATTAAAGGGAAATATCGGATATATTATTTAGTAGTCTGTTTATTCAGTATGGTCCTGATCTTTTTTTCTATCAAAACCCAAAATGATACCACGCAGGAGCTTTTGACCATTCTAAAAAATAATGCCCAAAAGCTGATTATTCCCCAACCCGACAAAAAAGCTAAAGAGGTAACCTCAGAGCTATTAAAAAGGGAAAAAAATTTTTTTGAATCCCCAAACACCCACCGAAAAGATCCCTTTGCTTTGTTGGCTATTGAAAAAAGAAATCCGCTTGATAGCAAAAAAATGAAGGTTATTCAAAAAATTTTGGCAAATCAGCCGGTTAATCCTCCGAAAGCGCCATTTTTACCTACTAAGCAGGGACAGTCTTTTTATCGGGGTATGTTTTATGGAGCAAAACCTAAGGCCTTAATTGAAGAAAATGGAAGATATTATCAAGCAGAAATAGGAGATTCCTTTCGTAACGGGATTATCCATGAAATTAATAAAAATCATCTGCTCATCAAACTTGAAAATGATGAACTAAGACGGATTAATTTGGGGGAATAAAAGATGGGTCAAGTCAAAAAGTTAGGAAATATCCTTCTCCTCTTCCTGATTATCGGACTTGGGCCGCTCGGGTTTTTGCCTGAAAAGGTTATTGTTGCGGCGAGTGAGAAGAGTGAGCTTTCTCAAGCTGAAGAAGTAGTGTTAAAAAAGATTAGTTTTTTTAAAGCAGATTTAGGGGCTGTTTTACAAGAATTAGCTGGTGAATGCGGCTATAATATCATTATTTCACCGAAAATAGCGGAAACAGTTACTTTACAATTGACTAATGTTACTTTTCCGGACGTTTTAAAACTAATTTCGCAAAGTAATAAATTAGTTTATCGACAAGAAGGGCGTAATTTTATCATTAATAAATCGGGAGAACCGGGTTTGAATGCAAAGACCGTCGGTTATTTCCCCATCACTTACGGTGATCCAAAAAAGATTGCCGAAATCATTAAAAAAGTTAATCTTAATCAAGTATTATTAGATGAAGATACCCGAACCA
>JANQHU010000377.1 GCA_028282485.1 Bacillota bacterium | reverse complement strand
TGAATAGTGATGCTTACCATATGACTTCCCCTGCTCCAGACGGTTCCGGAGCCGCCCGGTGTATGGAACTGGCAGTGAAGACGGCGGAAATTAGTTTGGCAGAAGTCGACTATATTAATGCCCACGGTACTTCCACCCCAGTGAATGATGTCATGGAGACCAACGCTATTAAACTTGCTTTTGGGGAACACGCGCGCAAATTATGCATTAGCTCTACCAAATCGATGACTGGTCACTTATTAGGAGCAGCTGGGGGCGCGGAAACCGCCTATTCAGCATTAGCCCTTTATCATCAAGCAATTCCACCTACTATTAACTTAGAAGAACCAGATCCGAAATGTGACCTGGACTATGTTCCTAACGAAGCTCGGGAAAAATCAATTAAAGTTGCTCTTTCCAACTCCTTTGGTTTCGGCTCGACTAACGCCTGTCTTGTGTTACAAAAATATTAAGGAACTCCACACCGGAGACCGATAGTCTTATCTAAAGAGAAGTTTTTAGCAAAGGGAAGTGGTAAAAGATGCTCTGCGCTAATAAATGGTTTTTTAGAATCCTATTAACTCTCATTCTCATTTATGCCTTTGTGTCTAAAGGTAATTTTATTCGGGCAGAAGATGAGTTTAGACAAGCAGTGGATTCTGCGCTGCTTAAAAATACCACGATTGATCCCGTCTTAGATAAGGCTTTTCGTCCTGGTAAAAACATCATCTACTGTGCTACTTTTCAATTAGCCTGGAACTTACTGCAAGACAGCTTAATCAAAGAACCGCTTCTTTTGGATAATAACCCCCGGGAAGCGAGCTTGTTAAATCAGCAATTGTTTACCAAAAAATTTTTAGATCCGGCTAGTTATTATGCCGCCTTGGGACGCCTTACCCCAGACTTTCTAACCAGGATCAATCGTGCTTTAAAAAAGAAATTTGGCAAAAATGCTCCCCCGCCGGTTCGGGAGCCGATTTCCCAGGAGGCTTTTCTGGCATATGCTTATTTATTTAAAAATTTAAAGTTTTGGAAAGCATTTCAAGAATTAGCGCCTTTATCCTTTAATTATCAGCAAGTCTCCACTAAGGTAGCCGCTTTCGGGATTTCTCGGGCTACTCCAAGAGGGCCTACGGCTGCCTTAACCAAGCAAATAAAAGTCTTAGATTACCAAGGTAATGATAATTTTATTATTAAACTAATTAGCCAAGAGCCTAACGAGGAAATAATTCTGGCTCGGGTAAAACCGGAAACAACCTTGCTAAAGACTTTTCAAAAAGTTAACCAACGCATTGAGACTACTAATTATTATGAAACAAGTTTAAATGAGGGAGAAATCCTAAAAATTCCTAAAATCGGATTCTATATTAAACATTCATACTCCCAACTAGAAAATCGCCAGTTACGCAATAAAGGCTGGCAGGGCTGGACTATTACCAAAGCCATGCAATGGACCCGCTTTCAGCTTAACCAAAAAGGGGCTACTTTAAAATCAGAAGCACGAATTATCGCCACCAAATGCTTCATGCCTCTAAAAAAAAGAGAGTTTATTTTTAATAAACCCTTCTTAATTTACCTCAAAGAAAAGAGCGCCCCCTACCCCTATTTAGCCCTCTGGATTGCTAATCCGGAAGTCTTAATTAAAGTAAAATAACCTTTTACGCGCTGTCCCTCAACAAGTTTTTCGAGGCAGCTTATTTTGTTTTGTTTGCCAAAAAACCCTTTAAAGTTTCTTGTTCTCTTTCCCGCAAAAAATCAAATTTTAAGCCATAGGAATACATGGCATCATTACCATACCGGGAATGAATTACTGTGGCCATGGGAAATAACTTTTCTTCGCGAGGGCTTACCGTAAAACCCGAACAAACTTTGGAACCGATTGGATAATTGTCAAAACTAGTAACACACATCCCTCCTTCACTAAGATCACGAATAAAAGCATACCGTTTCTCCATATCCCCAGCGAGGGAGAGCTCCACCTTTAGATGCACGTCAGCTCTTGGTTTTTGTCTTCTTTCGCCCATCATCTAAATCATCCTCCAATTAACAATTTTTGATTTTTTAATGAAAATAATGTTTTTATTTTTTATCTCTTGATTTATATTATACACCATTAATTTCCAATAAACAATTCTCTTTCCTAATCGTTAACCAAAATGCAAAAAACCGGCTATAAATTTTATAACCGGCTGTTAAAATCTTTTTAAATTAATAAAATATGCTCTAAACTGCCACGCAGGCTTCTTGATTACTAAGAAACTGATTCAAGGCCTCGCGATCCCGTTCCCGCATATACTCAAAACGTAGTCCATGATAGTATAACGTATCTTCTCCGACTCGGGTATGTACCACGGAAGCAATGGGGTTTAATTTATCGGCAAAATCGGAAATGTAAAAACCCGAAGTGACCTTGGCCCCCAGTTCAATTGGTTCTAAAGATACCACGCACATACCGCCCTCACTAATGTTCTCGATATAACCATAGTAATTCTTTTTTTCGCCTAAAAAATTCATTTCTAGTACAATGTGGACATTGATTCGCTTGTGAATCCTTCGTTCTTGATCAAGAGTAACACTTTTCATTTTCTTCCCTCCATGTTTAAAATCAATTTCACATACTTTCTTGATGCAAATATTATCTATAATTATAATACAAAATTAGCGAGATGACAAATAATTTTCTTTTTTATATTTAGGCTCAACACCAAAATGTGTGCTTGACAAATAATTAAGATTCATTAAAGTTTAAAAGATGAATATTACACT
>JANQHU010000332.1 GCA_028282485.1 Bacillota bacterium | reverse complement strand
GCGGTATTGTCGATGAAATTGAGGATTTCGTACCCGTCGCATTTAATAATATGGCGATATTTATTGCCTCGATCGGGATCTCTGCGTACATCGATAGAAATCCGATGCTTTCCTTTCAGATCAAAGGTTTCTCCGGTTTCTCGTTCCATACGTGCTTTTAATTCTGAGAGCGTAACTTTAACCTGGCCGTTTTCCGGGCTATTGGGTTGAAAAGGTACCCAACAGGCAGTACGGTGACGCCAATTTTTGTTATTATAATACTTCTTTTTTGCAGCATTCCATTCTAAGTCACCAGCAAAATCAGGAGCGTGTTTTTTCGATTTTACGTATTTGACAAAAAAGGAACCTTCGGTACCATGCTCGTTAGCGCCTGGATCGTATTGAAAAATATAACCCGTCATATTATCTGGATCCGGATTGGTAACCCCGTAGTAAATACCATAACCAGTGGAATTACTGGTGGGATCAAAATTAAGACAAGCACAGGAGTAATCTAAGACACTACCATCGAGTTCGTCGGCTGGAGCGGGGTCATCGAAGATAACCTGGCAGCTTGCATAATCTGGAGGGTTAGCGGAGGCATTGCTGCCGCGGATAATATTCCATTTACGTTCGGCTTTGGCGCTATTGCCATCTACATGAGAATAGCGGGCATTATTAAACTTTTCCACAATACTGCCAGTAGTGGGGGTGGTGATCAAGTTAACGGCGGTTTTGTACTGGGCTTTTTGGTAAGTGGCGGTCCCGGTAATCGCAAAGCCTTTATGGGTTGCGGGATTAGGGACGATGGAGTAGCTGGCCGATAATTGGGGGTCTAAGGTAATTTTTTTGGTTATTTTGGGATAATTTTTTGGTTCCATAGTTTTATAGAGTTCTTTAGCTTGTTGCAGGCCAATTTTGGCCGCTGCCTCTGCCGCGTATTGGGCTTTGAGGATATTATCTTTCAATGCAAGATTACGGATTTGCATCGAACTGTTAGAAAGTATTCCCACCAGAAAAACGCTACCGATTGCTATTAAAAAAAGGGCTATACTCATGATAGAACCTTGTTCGCTTTTGGGATTCATGACAACTCCTCCTGTACTTAAAATTATTTTAGGGCTTACCTAATCTTTAACAATGACTGTATTCAAAATACGAATTTTAGTTTCAATATTGTAGGTACTGGGGTCAGGATAGGAACGGCCACTATTTTTGAGAAAAGCTGCTCGCATGATGATAATATTTTTCTGGCCGGGGTTTAACGGATCATTGTACCAAGAAAAATTTAAATCAGTTAGCCCTCGGGCAATTATCCGTGGGGTAGTGCCATTTTGCAAAATACAATTATTGGTATCTAAATAGATTTTGGTTGTTTCAGTGGAAGTAGTATAGGTAAGGCTTTGGGAACGAAGCGTTAGCTCCGTATTCAGAGGCAAGTATTTTAATTCGTTACTAATGGTTTCCGCAAAGCGGCTGGCTTCTCGGGTATTACTAATTTGGTTGGAAATGTGTGCTTGGCTTTTGTAAAAGCTGTGATTGAGAGTGCTAAAGGCGACGGCGACCACGGCTAGCAGAGCAACGGTAATGAGAATTTCCACTAGGGTCAGTCCTTGTTCCGATGGTGATTTTTTAAGTAATTTCCAAATATCTTTCATAATAACCCCTCACTTATTTAATTATCTTTCTAGGCAGGTACTATAAGAAACCCGGCCGGAAGGAGTGGCCCCTATTTGTGGCCAGGATACAGTAATATTAACCGCAAGAAAATGGCTGGGAATATTTTTGACGTCTTTCTCGTCAGAGATATTAGTAACAACTAATTGGTAATCAACGCCATTTTTGGTTACGGTTTCTTTATAGCCAGAGCCTTGAAGCTGATTAGTACCTTCTTGGGATTTGTGAGTTTCGATGCGGTCCCGGGCAATGTTCATAGCGGTAGTATAGTAACTGGAGGCTGAGGAAGAGGAAATAGATTGTTTGAGACTGGACATTAAGCCCAGGGCTAAAAGAGCCAGTAAGGCAATACTAATTAGTATTTCAACTAACGTAAAGCCCTGTTCTGCTTCGAATAAAGACTTTTTTTTCAAACTAAAACCTCCTTATAGTAAATCGTTATAAAAAATGCTGTATATATTATATTATAACATATTAAGAAATTTTTACAACAATTTGGTAAAAAATGAACAAAATTGATTAAAAAAAGTAATATACTTTTTATCTTAAAGAAGGCTATTTAGAGATTTTTTGTTGATTAAAATTATTTTTAGAATAAATCAAAAGATATTTAAGAATAATAAAATTATGGCCTATATAATAATAACAATCATTTTATGGTTAATTTTTTGGAAATTTGTGCCTCTCAAAAGCTGGCGGGATTATTATCCAACCCTGCTTTTCTCCGGACTATTAGGCACGATTTGTGATTTATTAGGAGTAGTTTTTAAGCAGTGGGTTTATTATGGCCCGGTGGTGGGGGGCTTAAGTTTATGGTCGGATCTTGGGATTGCGGTGGCGGAAGGAGGTTTGTTTATTCGTTTTTTTCCGGCGGGAAAAAACAGGTGGTATCAAATGGGGTATCTCTTATTTTGGTCAATCTTAAATGGGATTGCGGAATGGCTCTTTGTGATGGCCGGTTGGATTGGCTATCATCATTGGAATCCCCTCCGGGCAACGCTTTTTTATGTTTTCTTTTTTGGCTTTATTTGGCTGCAAGAATTTTGGTATAATGGAACTAATAGATTAGTAATTAAAGAGGAATGAGTAATAAGCTAAAAAAAAGGATTCTTGAGATGTCAAAAATCACCCTGATTAATGCTACCGCCATTACCCCTTTCGAAAAAATTGAGGCAGCCACTATTCTGATTGAGGGCAGTAAGCTCCTCGCTATCGGGAGAAAAAAAGAAGTGGTCATCCCCCCGGATTATCGGCGGATTGATTTGAAAAATTTGTTGGTGCTCCCGGGCTTGATTGACCAGCATCTTCATGGTGGGGGAGGTGCTTCGTTGATGGAGGCTTCTTTAAAAGCCTTTGGTCAGGTGGCTGATTTTCAAGCAAGCCATGGGGTAACCTCTTTTTTAGCCACTACTTTGACCGCTTCTTTTTCCAAATTATTAGAGATTGGAGCAGTAGTCCCACAATACCAAGGAAGCCAGGCTCAGTCCGCGCGATGTCTGGGCCTGCATTTAGAAGGCCCTTATCTGGCCCAGGAGTTTGCCGGAATCCACCCTCTAGAGGAGTTGCAAAATCCTTCCTGGCCGGAGATTCAAGAACTGCAGCGGGTTAGTGGTCATAATTTGCGTTTGGTGACCATGGCTCCCGAACTTCCTGGGGCTTTAGCGGTTGCTAGAGAGATGCGGCAAGCGCGTATTCTGGCAGCCATGGGCCATAGCAATGCCGA
>JANQHU010000233.1 GCA_028282485.1 Bacillota bacterium | reverse complement strand
AGATGGTGATTATGACGGGGATCCCATGTTCTTGTTAGCCAATCGTCCGCAGCTGTACCAACACGTGAAGAATCAGGAAAAAGAATACGTAAACCGGGTTTCTCTCAAACCGCCGAAGACCCATACCTCGGCAATCAATGAAGACCAAAGCTATCAATTCGGGCGGGCTAGGCAGATCATGTCTACTCGACTGGGAGTTTTGGAGCAGTTTTCAACTTTACAAAATGTCTATCTAGCTCAACCCGATGAATTGAAAACCCAATTAGCGGACCGAATTCTTTTTAGAACTTTTGAAGGACTTGCTTCAAAAACTAAAAAAAAGGTTAAAGAAGTCTTGGCAGAGCCCTCTCAACCAGAATTACAGAAACTCCTTGATAATTTAGGAAACCAGTACCTGAGCAATTCCCATCCGGCCACTCAAGCAGGGCTGTCTTTGTTAGCTGTAGCAGCGCGTGATTTTGCCCGGAAGCAGAAGATGACTGTGGCTCTCCCCCTCGGTTTTCGGTTGAAATCTGTTCCCCAGGTTAGTCTAAGTGCCATGTTTGGCCCGCAGTTTGACCAAGACTGGGCTACTTCAAAAACCCCAGAAGAACGCCTCGAAGTTTTATTACACTATTTGCCCGAACGGATTTTGGAAAAAACTACTCCGGGATATGAACCGGGGCAACCAGTAGTAACGGTAAAGAATTTATTGAGTTTGGGCATTAAAATTGGAACTGATGCTTTTAAATCAAATACGGGGATTTACAAATTCAGTCTGTTGGCGGAGCAGTTTCGAAAAACCTTGCAAAAAGATTTTGGTTTAGCACTTTCTGTTCCTTATGGCAAGAGCTTGACTAAAAAATTAATCAAAGGGGAGCTAGATACAGATGAAACATTAACTGCATTAGCCCAAAACCCGACTTTGGTAGCCGAGTTAATGAGTGTATGCCTTACTGAACTACGACCACTAATTAAAGAGAGATCTTCTTCACAGCCCCCGATAAATGAAGCAACAGACCCTTTGAAATCTAAATCTGGTTCCGGCCAACCAAGAATTAAAGAGTTATTTACCAAAGGGCGGCTTCCGTTTCCCGTACCCCATCATGAGTCTCTGCCGGAAGTTCTTACTTTAGCAAAATCTTTCAACCAAAATCCAGATCAGTTCCGTTTAAACTCCCCTAACCGGGTTTATTTAGCAACCCTTTTTAGTAAGTTTCCGGAAGAGATTATTTGTCAAACGGGGCTTCTCAAACTGGCCCAATTATTCAAACAAAAATCGGAATTGCAAAAATATAGTCCGAATCAGCTGACTTTATTGGCTAATGCTTTTGGAATGCTGGAACAAGAGGAGGGGCAAAAAGTATGTCAAACAATAGCCCAAGCAATATCAGACAAAGAACTTACTCAATTTAAGTTACCTAGTTTAGCCTTATTCGTTAATGTTTTTTGTAAATGGAGCAGCCCGGTTTTCACGAACGCTGGTTACCAAATAGCAACCCATTTAAACCAACAGGAGGATGAACTTCAGGAGGGAACATTAAGCGATAAGGCATTATTAGCCAATGCTTTAAGCCAGTTAACCCCAGAACTGCTTCCCTCTCAAAGAGGGGAGGTGCGTAATCTGGTACAACGAATTGCGCAACAATTGGTAGAAAATAGTCTCTCATTAGAAGAAACGGAAAACGCTTTAGATATTGCCTTGTTGCTCAAAGGGCTGTTTAAAATAGGTTTGCAAAAGGATGCCTATCAATTAGCCGAGCCCTGTTTAAAGCGGTTGCAAACCCTAGTACAAGAAAAGCAACTTGCTAATGAAAATCTAGAAACCTTAGGTAATCTCTGTATCGGATTAATTCCCTTAACTAATGTAACGGCACCAGTAAAAACCAATGAATTAGTGGTTGATTTATTAGTCAACAAATTACAGCCGATTATTGCTCGGAAACTTCAGCAATACTTAACTACCAAAAAAAATTCCTTAGAAAATAGCTTAACAGGAGAAGCTTTTCAAACGCGAATTCCGGTGGTCTCAATTTACCAAATATTCAAAACCTATATCAAACTCCAAGAAGAAAAGAGAAGTTCTTTTTTCAGCCTTTTGTTAGGCGATCAACAGTATAAAGTTTTGACCAAGTGGTTAAATGATTTTAAAACAAAAACAGAACCTTTGGTTAATATAGGTCGAAGAAGGCCGAATCAGCAACGGTTATTGGCAGAAATAGACCGTTATATGGGGGAATTATAAAAAAAAATGAAAAAAAGGAGTTGCCACCAGGATTTTCAATCTTAAATAGCGAAATTTTAGGGCCAGATTAATACTAGTC
>JANQHU010000203.1 GCA_028282485.1 Bacillota bacterium | reverse complement strand
AAGCAATTCGCGATTTTGAGATCCAAAAGAACCTGGCGCTTCATGAACGGGTTAAAATAATTATGACCACTGGTTTAAATGAGACGGAGAATGTATTTGACGCTTTTGACTGTGGCAGTCAAGCTTATGCCGTCAAACACATTCTCCGTCTCATTTAAACCAGTGGTCATAATTATTTTAACCCGTTCATGAAGCGCCAGGTTCTTTTGGATCTCAAAATCGCGAATTGCTTTTAAGACCTTTTGGCCATCCATTTTGGGCATTATGATATCTAAAAAGATTAAATCGTAAGGCTCTTTTTCATCAAAAGCCAATAAATAAGCCTCCATTGCTTCCAAACCATCAACCGTAATATCACAAACCCCATAATTACTTAAAAATTTTAATAAAAATTTACGGCTTGCTAGATCATCTTCCGCAATCAAGATCTTCATTACCTAACCCCTTTCCCTCAAACTTTGCGATAAACTGCCGGCCTGATATATTTAAACTGGGTTTCTTCCCGACCAATAAACTCCGAAAGGCCAATAAATAAATACCCGCCCTCTTCCATAATTTCATAAAAACTATCCACCAATGCTCTTTTGGTTTGAGGATCAAAATAAATCATGACATTACGACAAAAAATCACCTGAAAGCGTTTTTTAAAAGGAAAGATACTACTATTTAAATTAAATGTTTTAAAGATTACTTCTTGCCGAATCCCCTCCCCCACCTGCCGATGAGCTTCATCATAGCTTTGGAAATATTGCTTCTGCCATACTTTAGGTAGCTTGGTTAATTCTTCTTTTTCATAAATTCCGGTTTTGGCCTTATCAAGTACTTTTTGGGAGATATCGGTCGCCAAGATCTTAGTATCCCATAAAGCCTTTTCCGGGCCAAAAAAATCCGCCAGAATCATCGCTAAGGTATAGGGCTCTTCCCCCGTAGAACAACCCGCACTCCAAATCCGCAAATCACGCTCCCGAACCTTATTCTTCAAAAAGGGTAAAACCTCGTCTCGTAAGTACCAAAAATGGTCTTCCTCCCGTAAAAAGAAAGTATGATTAGTGGTCAAACGGTTTAAGAGTTCCGTGACCGCGGTCCCGGTTTTATCAGCAACTAAATACTCGTAATAACTCTGAAAATTGGCGTAGTTATTTTTTAAAAGGACATTATGAAGCCGCCCTTCTAACAAAGCCCGTTTTTCCGCCAGATTAATGCCAAAATTTTTTTTTACATAATCCACCAACAAACGAAACTGTTTCTCCGTAATGCTAATCATCCCTGAATAATCATCCTTTTAACGTTCTCGATCCTCATCTTATTATTCGGTAAGATCAGAATTCTCTTTAGGGAAATCGGCAAGAAGTCTCTCCTATGTTAACAATTTGTGAAAATAGCAATTAAAGCTTGTATTTTTTTTTTTTGATTATAATGGAATTAGTAGAAAAAATTGTTTGAGAAATTAATAGTTTTAGAGGAGATGAATTAAATGCCTGGATTTGATAATCCATCAAAATCAACAAAAA
>JANQHU010000188.1 GCA_028282485.1 Bacillota bacterium | reverse complement strand
ACCAAAAAGGCAGTAAAAAATATTGATTCGATTAAACAACCAAATAATTGTTGTCAAAAACAAAAAAAGTGCAATAGTATTTGGTATTGGTTCTAATTTAAAATAAATTTTCGAAAAGTAAATGAATAACATTACTGCTAAGGATGGTATAATATTTTTTAGAAAATTATTGTGAATACCAATAAATTGAAGTGATAAATTATATAAAATCACTCCTCCTATTAAAATTAGAATAAAAGTAAAAAACAAAAAAAATACCCCCTAAATTTAATCAAAGTATAGCTTACAAACATTATAAATTCATCCTATTTATTAATCAAGAATTTTTTTGTTTAATCGGATAAATTTTCCTTAACAATAGATAACAAATTATTTTATACTTTATTCTTCTCTAGTTTCCGGTTCGTAAATAAGACCCTGACATGCAAGAGCACTACTTAAGGTTCCAAATAACAATAGAGATGTTGAAATTATTACCCACACCTTTTTCATCCGACTCACCTCCTTTCATTATTTTATAAAAAATAATTTTTTTAATCAATCTTCTCGCTTTCGCTTATATGCCACCAAAAATTTGGCAATATCAGCTTATCAAGCGCTTTAATCAACCAAACACTTGTAGGAGAAATATTTAAAATTGCAAGAAAAGATCCTAACAGAACGCAATTCAGCCAGCTATTCTCTACTAACATATTACTTAAAATTATTGTTAACCATAATAAACAACCGTGCAATTTTTTTTGTTGTTTTTTCTGCCTATTAAATTTTTTGCAGCTGTTTAATAATGGAGCCGCATAAACAATAATTAAAATA
Organism: Bacillota bacterium; assembly: GCA_028282485.1. Lineage (GTDB taxonomy): Bacteria > Bacillota > UBA4882 > UBA8346 > UBA8346 > JANQHU01. The sequence continues at coordinate 2,220 of JANQHU010000188.1, read as the reverse complement.
CCACAAAAAATTAACGAAATTAGACTCCACAACCCTAGATTTAAAACCTCTTCTTTATAAAAAAATGCAGTTACATTAATCATTACAATTCCACTCAATAAACACTTATAAAACTTCCGAAAATGTGGGCCACCAATGATATACTTCATGATCATTGAAGCCATTAGGATAATTAACGCTTCTCGAAAGACTCCAATTAACCAACCAACCACCAAAGTTAATACCGCCGAGATAAAGACAACCAAAAAACATTCCATTCCATAACAAACCTTTTTCTTTTCAACTTCTTCCAAAGCTGCTTTTTCGGCAATTGCTTCCCCTAACCAATCAGCGAATTTAGCAATACTCAACCAATTCACTTCCTTTACAAAGAATTAAAAAACAATTTTTCAGAAATAACTTATTTTTGTTTTTTCATCCAGTATATTAATCGGAAAAAACAGAATTTAACTTTATATTTTTTTGGAAAAAAAAACTATTATTTTTTAGAAAATTATAAAAGAATCTTTCAACTCAAAGATTAATAGTCGCTTTCGCTTTTATTCAAAAAAAAAAGAAAGTTTCTCCCTTCGTTTGAGAAACTTTCTTTGCCAAAAACTATCAATAATTATTGTTATACAAAAATCATTCCCAACTTCAGAGTCAGCTCTTTTTGCCGCCTTTCCAGGAATCTTTTAAAGAAACAATTCGATTAAAAACTAATTTTTCTGGGGTAGTCTCTGGATCGACCACAAAATAGCCCTGACGCAAAAACTGAAACTTCTCTCCCACCCCGGAGTTCGCCAAGCTAGGCTCTACCAAACAATTGTCCAGGGTTTGTAAAGAATTGGGGTTGAGCTTTTCCCGATAGTCTGCCCCCGCTTCTTCGGTTTCCTCTGGGTTTTCAGTGGCAAAAAGGCGTTCGTACAACCGAACTTCTACCCTCAGGGCATGAGCAGCCGAAACCCATTGGCATGTACCTTTTACCTTCCGCCCGTCATCAGTCCAGCCGCCTCGGGAAGCCCGATCGTATGTACAATGCAACTTCAGGACCTTGCCGTCAGCATCTTTAACAATCTTTTCACATTTAATATAATAAGCATGCTTCAAACGAATCTCCCGTCCGGGAGCCAAACGAAAATATCCTTTAGGCGGTTCCTCCATAAAATCATCGGCTTCAATGAAAATTTCTCGCCCAAAAGGGACTTTTCTGGTTCCTAATTCCGGCTTCTCGGGATTAATCTCGGCATCAAACTCTTCAACTTGATCAGCCGGGTAATTATCAATGATTACTTTTAAAGGCCTTAAAACAGCCATCACCCGGGCCGCCCGAAGATTAAGATGTTCACGAAGACAATGCTCTAACAAAGCATAATCCACTTGACTATTACTTTTGGAAACCCCAATTCGTTCACAAAAATCCCGAATCGCTTCCGGAGTATAACCCCTTCGGCGTAAGCCGGAGATGGTAGGCAGGCGCGGATCATCCCACCCCTTTACAAAACCACTCTTTACCAGTTCTAATAGTTTTCGTTTACTCATGACGGTATAATTTAAATTCAATCTGGCAAATTCGATCTGCCGGGGGGGATTTGGTAAGGCTAATTCTGCTAAGATCCAATTATATAAAGGACGGTGATCCTCAAATTCCAAAGTACAGAGGGAATGAGTAATTCCTTCCAAATAGTCCGACAGAGGATGAGCAAAATCATACATGGGATAAATCACCCATTCAGCTCCCGTACGATGATGTTTAGCTCTGAGAATGCGATAAAGCACCGGATCCCGCAGATTCAAATTGGGGGCAGCCATATTTATTTTCGCTCTTAAAACTCTGGAACCGTCCGCAAACTCCCCGGCCCGCATTCGTTTAAATAAAGCTAAATTCTCCGCCACGCCCCGCTGCCGATAAGGACTCTCTTGACCTGGTTCGGTTAAGGTCCCCCGATAAGCTCTAATCTCGTCAGGACTCAGATCGCAAACATAGGCTTTCCCTTGTTCAATCAATCTGACGGCAAATTCATATAGTTTCTCATAATAATCGGAAGCAAAATACAAACGTCCCCCCCAGTCAAAGCCTAACCATTTCACATCTTCTTTAATTGATTCCACATACTCCTGCTCTTCTTTACTTGGATTAGTATCATCAAACCGCAAGTTACAAAGGCCTTGATTCTTCAGGGCCGTCCCAAAATTCAAACAGATGGATTTGGCATGACCGATATGGAGATAGCCGTTTGG